>CAKTSC010000062.1 GCA_934597465.1 uncultured Dysosmobacter sp. | reverse complement strand
TTCCCATCTGGTGGGTGTAGTTCAATTGGCAGAGCACCGGATTGTGGTTCCGGGCGTTGTGGGTTCGAGTCCCATCACCCACCCCAGACAGGACAGAGGGGATCGGGGTTTCCCCGATCCCCTCTTCTTTTTCCATTGGGGCGTCGCCAAGTGGTAAGGCAAGGGACTTTGACTCCCTCACCCGCTGGTTCGAATCCAGCCGTCCCAGCCATTTCTTTCCCAGAGCTCGCACAGGGCATCCTGACCCGGTAGCTCAGTCGGCAGAGCAACTGCCTTTTAAGCAGTGGGTCCGGGGTTCGAATCCCCGCCGGGTCACCAATGGGCTCCTCCCTGCCATCGCGGGGAGGAGCTTTTCCCTTTTCCGGGGCTGCCGGAAAGCGCCGGGGCGCTTCCGCCCGCCCTGTCCGCCCCGATGGGCGGGATCCCTTCGAAAGGAGCTTTTTCCATGAAGCAACTGGCTGTGATCCTGGGTGTCGCGGGGGTGTCGCTGTCCTCCATCCTGGTGCGCTGCTCCACCGCCCCCTCCGGGGTGCTGGCACTGTACCGGATGGGGCTGGCCGTGCTGCTGCTGACGCCGGTGCTGCTGCTCTGCCACCGGGCGGAGCTCCGGGCCCTGGGCCGCCGGGAGCTTTTCCTGTGCCTTGGCAGCGGGGCCTTTCTGGCGCTGCATTTCACCACCTATTTCGCCTCCATCCAGCGCACCAGCATCGCCTCTTCCACCGTGCTCACCAGTACGGAGGTCTTCTTCGTGGCGCTGCTGGGCATGGCGCTGCTGGGGCAGCGGGTCAGCGGCCGGGGCTGGCTGGGGATCCTGCTGACCTTTGCGGGGGGCTGCGTCATCGCCCTGGCGGACACCGGCGGCGGCAGCGACATCCTGCTGGGGGACGGCCTGGCCCTGCTGGCGGCGGCCGCCGCGGCGGGCTACACGCTGCTGGGCAGCGTCTGCCGCCGGACGCTCAGCGCAACGGTCTACACCTTCCTGGTCTACGCCGGGGCCTTCCTCTGCCTGCTGGCCTTCCTGCTCTGCCAGGGGACGCCCCTGCTGGGCTACGGGGCGGTGAACGGCCTCACGGCCCTTGGGATGGCGGTCTTCTGCACCCTGCTGGGCCACAGCGTCTTCTCCTGGGGGCTCAAGTACCTGCCGGCTTCCTTCATCTCCGCCGTGAAGCCCCTGGAGCCGGTGTTCGCCTCCCTGATGGGGGCAGCCCTCTTCCGGGAGATCCCGGGCGGGCGGACGATCCTGGGCGGCCTGCTGGTGATCGCGGGCGTGGTGCTCTGCTCCGTCAGCATGGGTGCGGCCCCCGCCAAGGAGGGAGCGGCGAAGTCCTGAGGGAGATATCCCTCTTTCAGGAAAACAAGGCGCACCTTCCGACGGGGAAACCGGGGAAGGTGCGCCTTTCTTCTTTTGGGAAGCTACCGGACGGCTTCCAGGAACTCCTCCACCGCCCGGTTGAACTCCGCCGGATGCCGGTTGGCAATGAAATGGTTCCCGGGGAGGATCGTCAGCCGGGCATTGGGAAGGCTCGCCGAGATCTCCCGCGTGTGGGCTTCCCGGATCATGTCCTTCGTGCCGCAGATGACCAGCGTGGGCGCGGTGATCCGGGACAGCTCCCGGGGCTGGATATGGGGCTCGTTCACCATCAGGCCCAGCAGCTCGGCATGCTTCCCGGCGTCCGCCGACTTGGCGGCAAAGCGCTGTGCGATCCGGTATCCCATCTCGATGGGGAGCTGCACGCTCCGTTTGACGCCTGACGGGTCAAGGTTGCCGCCGTTGAGGATCAGGGCCCTGATCATCCCGGGATGCTCCAGCGCGAACTGCATCGCAATGTTCGCCCCGTCGGAGAAGCCCAGAAGGATCGCGGCGGGGATCCGCCGCGCGGCCATGAAGTCGTATAAATCCCGGGAAAACTGCCGGATGGTGAAGGGCGCGCTGCCCCTGGGGGAGCGGCCGTGCCCCCGGGTATCCAGGGCGAACACATGGTACTTGCCCTGGAAATGGTCGATTTGGTGCTGAAAGTAGGAGCTGTCCTCGCCGTTTCCGTGCAGCAGGATCAGCGGCTCGCCGCTCCCTTTCTCCTGATAGAATAACTCGATCTCCATGTGTTTCCCCTCACAGACCCCGATATTTGACACAGCCCCATTCTATCACAGGGCAGCCCCTGCCGCAAGCCAGCCGGGGCCAGGCATCGGAAAGGAAAGACACCCGCCGGAGTTTGATGCGTGGTCATAAAACAGAGAGTGGAGCGTATCGCTGCCGATATGCTCCATTTTTCCTGCCAATATACGATGGAACGGGGTGCCCCCCCTTGGCTCCCCCTCTGGGAGAGCTGTCACCGCAGGTGACTGAGAGGGCTTTGCAGCCGTCAGCGTTTGCCCTCCCCGTCCTCGCTGCGCTCGGCCACCTCTCCCAAAGAGGCAAGGAACGCCCGCACGGTACGCAAAAAGGCGGATCAAAGTGCGCCATGAAATCTACTTGATAAATCAGAGGAAACAAAACAGGCACAGCGAACCATCCCGCTGTGCCTGTTGACTGTCTCATGCGGCCCGCTCATTCCTCCGGCGGATGCCTTTTCGCTTTACTGCCGGCTCTCCGCGATCTTGCGGCGCGTCCAGTCGTCGATCTCGGCCTTCAGGCCCTGGAGGTAGGGGGAGAAGGCCACCTTGTCCCGGCCGTAGGTGAGCTGGAGCTCGTACTCCAGCGGCAGCCAGGAGGCAATGTCCGACTCGTCGTGCTGGATGACAGCCTCCAGGTTGTCCAGGGCCTTGTAGAGCTTGGCCTCCGGGGTCTCCAGGGCGTCCATTTCCTGTAAGAGCGTCAGCCATTCGGTGTTATACGGGGAAGGGAAGTCCTCCACCCAGCGCTCCAGGATGGCCTCCTCTTTCTCGCCGTCCTCGCTCTTCTTGAGGAAGGCCGGGATGTCCCCAGTGAAGGCCTCCCCCAGGTCGTGGATCAGGCACATGCGGATGACCCTGTCCATGTCCAGGGCGGGGAACTCGTCCTCCATCAGCATGGCCATCAGGGCTACCCGCCAGCTGTGCTCCGCCACGCTCTCCCGGCGGCCGGAGGAGGTATCGCAGTGGCGGGTGCGGCACTTTAGCTGCTCGGCAACGGAGAGGATCTCCAGAAGTTTCTTCGCTTCCATGCGCTGTCCCTCCTTACTTCAGCTCGTCCAGGCTCAGGGAGAAGCTCTCCAGGAAGGTCTCCATGAAGTAGCGGAGCTCGGGAAGGTCGTAGCCCTCCAGGGCCTCCTTGGTCTGCGCTGCCGCCTCCCGGAACTCCAGGTTCCCGGCCTTGACCTCCTCCAGGCACTTGATGTAGGCGGAGAGCTTGTCCGCCGCCTTTACCAGGCGCTCCACGGTCTCATCCCGGGGCTGGAGGATGGGGCGGTAGGTCTCCTGGAATTCCCGGGGCAGCAGGGAGAGGAGCTTGTCCCCCGCCACGGCCTCTACGGCCTTGTAGGCCCCCCGGATCTCGGGGTTATAGTACTTGATGGGCGTCGGCATGTCGCCGGTGAGGATCTCCGTGGCGTCGTGGTAGAGGGCCGCCACAGCCACGGCCCCGGCGTCCACGTTTCCGCCGAACTTCTCGTTGCGGATGACGGCCAGGGCGTGGGCCAGGACGGCTACCTGGTGGCTGTGCTCCTGGACATTCTCCGGCGAGGTGTTGCGCATCAGGGCCCAGCGCTGGATGAAGCGCATCCGGGCAAGGTAGGCAAAGAAATGACTTCTCATGGCAGTTCCTTTCTGATAGATGGATCTGAAAGTCCCCAAAATCAAAGTGCCCGGCCCCCTGGTGGAGAAGACCCCTCGCCCGCAGGCGGCGCAAGCCGTCCCCGGCCCGGATCGCCGGATCCGGCGGGCAGGGAAGAGGAGGCTCTTGCGCAGAGCTGCCGCCGCACTTCGGCCTCCGGCAGAGGAAAGCGCCGGAGCCAGTCCGCCTCCATGGACGGCGGGGGGCGAAAACTGGGCGCAGCCTCCAATGTGATCCCAGTGGACGTGGGTCAGGGCCACGGAAACGGGGAGATCTGTCAGGGACTCTACCTCTCGCCTCAGGTTCCCCACCCCAAGCCCGGTGTCGATCAGCAGGGCCCGTTCCCGCCCCAGGAGAAGGTAGCTATGGGTCTCCTCCCAGTGGCGGTACTCGCTGAGGGCAAAGGCGGCGCCGTCAATGCGTTCCCCCGTGAACCGGGGCATCATTCCGCGATCTCGCCCAGCAGGGCGTCCCCCTCCGTTCCGGTGATCCGCACCGGGAGGACGCGGTTGTGAAGATCCTCCTTCGTGTCCACCAGCACCTCCATATAGTTGGGGGCGTGCCCGGAGAAGTGGGCTCCCGAGGGCTGCTCAAAGAGCACAGGATAGACCTGCCCGATGCACTTTTCCATGTACGCCTCGTGGAGCTCCCGCCCCAGGGCAATGGCCCGGCGGGCCCGCTCCTCCTTGATGGCCTTGGGCACCTGGGCCATTTTGGCCGCCGGGGTGCCGGGGCGGATGGAGTAGGGGAAGACGTGGAGCCGGGCGAAGCCGCAGCGCCGCAGGAAGGCGAGGGTCTCCGAAAACTCCTCCTCCGTCTCCTCCGGGAAGCCGGTGATGAGGTCGGTGGTGACGGCGGGATGGTCGAAGTACCGGTTCAGAAGGGCGACGGACTGGGCGTAGCGGGCGGTGTCATACTTCCGGTGCATCCGCCGCAGGGTGGCGTCGCAGCCGCTCTGGAGGGAGAGGTGGAACTGGGGGCAGAGCTGGGGCAGGGCGGCGGCCCGGCGGCAGAAGTCCTCCGTCACCGTCCTGGGCTCCAGGGAGCCCAGGCGCAGCCGGAGCTCCGGCGCGGCGGCGAGAGCCTCCATCAGGTCGATGAGGCTCTGCCCGTTCCGGAAGTCCTGGCCCCAGGAGGAGATCTCGATGCCGGTGAGCACCACCTCCCGGTAGCCCTCGGCCTGGAGCCGCGCCGCTTCCTCCACCGCCTGTGGAAGGGGCAGGGAGCGCACGGGGCCCCGGGCGTAGGGGATGATGCAGTAGGAGCAGAAGTTGACGCAGCCGTCCTCCACCTTCAGCATGGCCCGGGTGCGGCCCTCCAGCCCCCCGGCGGGCAGGGGCTCGAACTCCCGCCGCCGCAGGGCCTGATCCACGAACTCCGCCGGGGCGTGGGGAACATCGGCCTGTTTCTCCATGACGGCGGATTCCAGGCGGTCAAGGAACTCCATCCGCCCGCCGGTGCCCGCCAGAAGGTCAACGTCCAGCTTGCGGACTTCCTCCAGATGGGTCTGGACGTAGCAGCCGCAGAGGGCGGCCACCGCCGCCGGGTGCTCCCGGCGGATGCGGTAGAGCTGCTGGCGGGACTTGCGGTCGCTGACCGCCGTCACGGAGCAGGAGTTCACCACGTAGGCGTCCGCCGGGGCGGAGAAATCCACGATCTCGTGGCCCCGGCGGCGGAGCTCCTGCTCCATGGCCTGGGTCTCGTATTGGTTCACCTTGCAGCCCAAGGTGCAGATGGCAACTTTCATGCGTGCTCTCCTTTCTGAGGGAAAAGGGACGGAAGCTCCAAGAGGGCGGAGACGGTGTGATCCGGTTCGTCCCAGCCGTCCCGGGGCCGGGACAGGGCTCCATAGCCCTGCAGGATGCGGACTGTCCGAATCCCCAGCCGTTTCGCCGGGGCGATATCGTTGTCCAGCCGGTCGCCCACCATGGCGGCCTCCTCCGGACGGCAGGCGGCCTGGTGGAGGGCGATCTCAAAAAGCCGGGGATCCGGCTTCTGGCAGCCGAAGTCCGCCGAGGTCACGATGGCCTCGAAGAGCCCGCCCATGCCCCGCCGGGCCAGGCGCTCCGGGAGCCCCGCCACCTGGTTTGCGATGATTCCCAGGGAATATCCCCGCCGCCGCAGCTCCGTAAGGGCCGGGACGGCGTCCGGGAAGGGGACTTCCTCCTCCGGATGCCATGGAGCGTCCGGAAGGCCAAAGCAGGCCAGCACCGCCCCGCCCCCGGGATCTCCGGCCTCCGCCAGGCGCCGCCGCCGGGCCTCGAACTCCGCCGGGGGGATGTCCGTCCCGGCCAGAACGTCCCGGGCCCAGCGCCCATAGGCCGCCGTTTCGTCCACCAGGGTGGAGCCCACGTCGAAGAAGATCCATTTCACGCCCCGCATGCGTCCCCGCTTTCCGCCCCGTCCGGGGCGATGATGGTGTAGATGAGGCCCTCCGTCCGGAACCCGGCCGGGGGAACCGCGGGGCTTTCCGGATGAGAGACGAAAGCCCCAAAGATATCCGCCCCCGGCGGAAAGGGGCTTGCCTTTTCCGCCGGGTCTTCGTATAATATAGGTTCAGGCCGGGGCCGAAGCTGCCTCCGGCCACGATCCCTGACACTTTATTATAGCGGGATTCCCGCTTGACATCAAGAGCCAAAGTAAGGAGGGCCCTGCCATGATCTATCTGGATCACGCCGCCACCACCCCGGTGCCCCGGCCGGTGGCCGACGCCATGTATCAGGTGCTGTGCGAGGAGTTCGGCAACCCCAGCGCCCAGTATTCCCTGGGCCGGGAGATGGCGGAGCGGGTGGCCGCCTGGCGCAAGACCGTGGCGGACGCCCTGAACTGCCCGGCGGAGGGCCTCTGCTTCACCTCCTGCGGCACGGAGGGGGACAACTGGGCTATCCAGGCGGCCCTCTGGCAAAACAGGCGTCTGGGGAAGCACATCGTCACGACTTCCGTGGAGCACAGCGCCATCCTTCAGCCCTGCCAGTGGCTCACCCAGCAGGGCTATGAGGTCACGTATGTATCCCCCGACGGCAAGGGGAACATCCCGGCGGAGCGCGTCCTGGCCGCCGTCCGGCCGGACACGGCTCTGGTCAGCGTGATGCTGGTGAACAACGAGCTGGGGAACATCTACCCCATCCGGGAGATCGCGGAGGGCCTGAAGGCCCGGAACCCCCAGACCCTCCTCCATACCGATGCCGTCCAGGCCTTTCTGAAGATCCCCTTCTCCGCCCGGACGCTGGGGGCGGACATGATCTCCCTCTCGGCCCACAAGATCGGCGGGCCCAAGGGCATCGGGGCCCTCTATCTCGGCCCCCGGATGAGGAACGTGAAGCCCCTGCTCCCCGGCGGCGGCCAGGAGCGCGGCCTGCGCTCCGGCACGGAGGCCACCGCCCAGATGGCGGGCTTCGCCCGGGCCGTGGAGCTGCGGATGGAAAACCTCCCAGAGACCCTTTCCCGCATGGCGGAGATCAAGGCCTACGCCATCGAACAGCTCACCGCCATCCCGGATCTGGTGCTGGTGGGGGATGGCCGGGCACCCCATGTTCTGGCGGTATCCCTTGTGGGCTGGCCCAGCCAGAACATCGTCAACGATCTCTCCGCCCAGGGCATCTGCATCAGCGCCGGCTCCGCCTGCCACCAGGGCAAGCCCAGCCAGGTGGTGGCGGCCCTGAAGCT
>CAKTSC010000061.1 GCA_934597465.1 uncultured Dysosmobacter sp. | reverse complement strand
GGACGGAGCTCTTCGACAAGATGCAGAAGCTCCCCATCCGCTACTTTGACGCCAACACCAACGGAAGCCTCATGAGCTACTTCACCAATGACATCGAGGCCACCAATGAGCTATTGCAGCACGCCATCACCCAGATGCTGATCTCCGTCACGTCGCTGCTGGGTACCATCGGCATGATGCTGGCCCTGTCCCTGCGGCTCTTCTCGCTGATGGTGGTGCTGGCGGGTATCGTCCTCGCGGTGGTGCGCTTCATCACGAAAAAGAGCAGCCGCAGCTACCGCCAGCAGCAGAAGGACGCCGCCAGCGTCAACGGCTTTTTGGAGGAGATGATCGCCGGGCAGCGGGATGTGAAGGTCTTCACCCACGAGGCCCAGGTGATGGCGGACTTTGCCCCCATCAACGAGAGCTTCTGCCGCTCCTCCACCGAGGCCACCACCGTCACCTCCATCGTGGGGCCCATCCTCAATAACCTCTCCCACTTCTTCTATGCCCTGACCTGCGCCGTGGGCGTGCTGTGGCTCAGCGGGGCCAATGCCGGCGGCGTGCTCATCACGTTCCTGGGCTACATCCGGAACTTCGCCGAGCGGGTCAGCCAGATCTCTGAGCAGTTCAACGCCATCATGCTGGCTCTCGCCGGCGCGGAGCGGATCTTCGACGTGCTGGATATGCCGCCGGAGCTGGACGAGGGGGAAGTCACGCTGGAAAACGTGGGCCGGGACTACTTCTGGGTGAAGCCGGATGGGGAGCGTATCCCTCTTCGGGGCGACGTCCGCTTCTACGGGGTGGATTTCGCCTACGTGCCGGAGAAACCCGTGCTCCAGGATCTCTCCCTCTATGCGAAGCCCGGGCAGAAGATCGCCTTCGTGGGCTCCACCGGCGCGGGGAAGACCACTATCACAAACCTCATCAACCGCTTCTACGACATCCAGGGCGGGCGCATCACCTATGACGGCATCGACGTGCGCCAGATCCGGAAGGACGACCTGCGGCGCTCTCTCGGCACGGTTTTGCAGGATACCCACCTCTTCACCGGCACGGTGATGGAGAACATCCGCTACGGGCGGCTGGAGGCCACGGACGAGGACTGCGTCCGGGCGGCCAAGATCGCCAACGCCCACTACTTCATCTCCCACCTGCCCCAGGGCTATGAGACCATGCTGACCTCCGACGGGGCCAACCTCTCCCAGGGCCAGCGGCAGCTGCTGGCCATCGCCCGGGCGGCGGTGTCCGAGGCCCCGGTGCTGATCCTGGACGAGGCCACCTCGTCCGTCGATACCCGGACGGAGAAGCTCATCGAGCAGGGGCTGGACGGCCTCATGCGGGGCAGGACAGTCTTCGTCATCGCCCACCGGCTCTCCACCGTCCGCAACGCCGACGCCATCCTGGTGCTGGAGAACGGCCGGGTGGTGGAGCGGGGGAACCACGATGACCTCCTGCTGGAGCGGGGACGGTACTACCAGCTCTACACCAATATGATCGAGCTTGCCTGAGAAGGGCAGGGAAAAGACCTCCGGCCCGGCCGGAGGTCTTTCCGTTTCCACGTGCCGGGGCAGAGCCGGCCCTCGGAAAATCCCGGAGGCCGACATTATCATGGAAACAAGAAAAGGCGTAGCACTCAGCTACGCCCCGGAACGCCTTGCAGTATGAACTTTGTGGGAAATAAAAAAGCAGAGTGTCCATTACAGGATACTCAGATCCTATAAGGACACTCTGCATGGTCCGAGTGGCGGGATTTGAACCCACGGCCTCATGGTCCCGAACCATGCGCGCTACCAACTGCGCTACACCCGGATAACAGCACCCATTATTATAAGGGAACCCCGCCCGCTTGTCAAGCATAATTCTCCCGGCCGGGGCGGCGAAGACTGCCGCACCCGTCAGCTCCGCCGGGTGTCCCGCGAAGCCAGGAACGCCGCCCAAAGGACGGCGTTCCTGCGGTATGGCAAAATGCTTCGGTGGGCGATGATGTCAGGGCCGCCGGAACAGCGCGTCACTTCCCGCGCTTTCCCCGCCGGAGGAAGTGGATGCCAAGGCCGATGGCAAGGCCCAGGAGGGCGGGGCAGACCCAGCCGAGGCCCAGCTCCGCCAGGGGCAGGGCGTCCTTCACGACGGCCAGGAAGCCGTCCAGACGGCAGGCGGCCCGGACGCCCTCCGGCAGCGTCCGCAGGAGGTCGTAGACCGCTCCCACCAGGGTGAAAGCGGTGACGGAGACGTAGACTACCCGGTCGTGGCCGAAAAGCCGCCCGGTGAGGCTCAGCAGAATCAGCGTGATGGAGAGGGGGTAGAGGAACATCAGCACCGGCACGGAGTAGCCGATGATGGCGCTGAGCCCCAGGTTGGAGAAGAGGAGGGAGACCAGGGTGAAGATCACCGCCCAGGCCTTGTACCCCGGGCCCTTGGGGAAGAGACCGGAGAAGGTCTCCGAGCAGCTGGTGATAAGGCCCACGGCGGTCTTTAGGCAGGCCAGGGTCACGGTGGCCGCCAGGATCAGAAGCCCCGCGCCGCCAAGGTAGTGCTGGGCGATCTGGGCCAAAGCGATGCCGCCGTTGGCGGAGGTCTCAAAGAGCCCCCGGCTCTGGACACCAACCAGGGTCACGGCGAGATAGATGACGCCCATGAGGAGGCAGCTGAAAACGCCGGACTTTACGGTGGTGGCCGCCACGGCGTCGTCATCCTCCACCCCCAGACCCCGGATGACCTGCACCACTACGATGCCGAAGGCCAGACTCGCCAGGGCGTCCATGGTGTTGTAGCCTTCCAGAAAGCCCGTGAAGAAAGGCTGGCTCTCATAGCCGCCGCTGGGGACGATGTCCGCCACCGCCGCGGCGGGGTGGAGCAAGGCGACGATCACCAGAATTCCCAGGAAGACCAGGAAGCAGGGGGTCAGGACTTTTCCCACCCAGGTGAGGATCTTCCCCGGCCAAAGGGAGAAGAGCAGCGCCGCCGCGAAGAAGAGCAGGGTGAAAAGCAGCAGGAAAGGCCGGGTGTTGCCTGCCGGCAGAACCTGCTCCAGTCCCACGGTGAAGGAGGTGGTGGCGCAGCGGGGGATGGCGAAGAAGGGCCCGATGGTGAGGTAGAGAAGGCAGGTAAAAAAGAGGGAGTAGGGCTTGCCGATCTGGCCCGCCAGCTCATAAAGGCCGCTGCTGCGGCGGATACCCAGGGCCGCCACGCCCAGCAGGGGTAGGCCCACGGCGGTGAGCAGCAGGCCCAGGAAGGCAGACCACATGGCGCTGCCCGCCAGCTGCCCCAGATGGACGGGGAAGATCAGGTTCCCCGCGCCGAAGAACATGCCGAAAAGCATGATGGCGACGGAGGCGTACTCCCGGACGGAAAGCTTTTTCTTCATGGCGAACTCCTTTTGCGCAAAGCTCGTTCCGCTTGCGTGTGTGATTAACTCAGAACTATAACACTTCCCATGCCGGGAAGCAAGGGCAAACGGCGGAAAAGCGCGAAAAGGCGGGAGAAGTCCAGGGGGCTGTATGCGCAGGGAAAAGGCGAGACAGGCTCTGCACCCGTCTCGCCCAAAGAGATTCAGTGGGAATCGCTCCATGAGTCAGCGGGAGGAAAGGAGCGTTTCGACCGTCTGAACGGACTTTTCCAGGTTGGGAAGGATCTCCCACTCATAGTCGATCCCAATCTTTTCCCAGAACTGCTTCCCGACAAGCTGGCTGAGAGCCCGGGGCATCGTGGAAGCGCAGTTCGTATCGATGCAGGCAACGAACCAGTGGTACCGGTAGCGGCCAAGCTCCTGAACGGTGCGCCCGCTTTGAGAGCCGGTCAGTGTGTTTTTCTGGGTTTTGAGCTGGGTATAGTATAGCTGGCCGTCACCTTGGTTGAGCACGATCACGTCCACCTCCGGGAGCTTATACCCCAGGTCGATCTCCGGGGAGACCACATTGGGGGCCAGGTCGGCGATTCGCTCCCAGAAGAGGCCCAGCTTGGTATTGTACGTTCGGGTGATGGCATTTGCAGCGCTCAGGTTCGCCGCATTCACGAGCTGGTAGTGCTGATCGGGAAGCTCCATGGGGAAAAGGTGCCTTACCTGCGGCCCACGCATGCGGAGGGCGGAAAGTTCGGCCTGTGGCCGTGGCGTACATTGGGCGATGCGTTCGCAAGCCTGCCGGATTCGGTGGAACACCACAGCATCTGCTTTCCGGAGAAGCGCCTGAAGTACTACCGGATGCTCCGGGAGGGCCAGTACTGGAAGGATCTCCCCGCGGAGCTGCAGCGGGAGGCCATGGGGAACTCCTACCTGCTGGGCGGCGGGAAAACGGGCTTTTACCGGCGGGTATCCCGCCGCAGGCCCTCTCCCACGCTGGTGACGAATCCCGCCATGCCGGCGACCGACCTTTGCCATCCCACCTCAGACCGGCCGCTGAGCGTGGAGGAGTATGAGGCCATTCAGGAATTCCCTAACGACTGGAAGATATTCGGGCCCATCCTGGAGCAGTACAAGCAGATCGGAAACGCAGTCCCCATCAAGCTGGGGGAAGCCATCGGCAGAGCGATCCTGGAGGATATGCGGGGCGCTGCGCATCCCCCCGTGGAGGGCTTCCCATATTCGAGATACCTTCATACCGATGAGGTGTCCTGGGAAAGGATCGCAAGGGAACGGTATGAACGGCTGAAGGCGGAACAGGCCGTGGAGCAGCTGGCTCTCCCCGTGTGAGCGGAGAGACCGTCGAATGGTGTCATATGTATTTTACCACAAGAAAGATCCGTTGCAAGGAGAAATGGCGGCCTCCGGCGGCCGCGCCTGCGGGAAAAAGCGTCCCGTCCCCGGTTGGGGGACGGGACGCTTTCCGTTTGTCCTCGGGGAAGCTCACGCCGGTTGGAACTGGCTTTCGTAGAGCTTGGCGTAGAAGCCGCCGGAGGCCAGGAGCTCCTCATGCCGTCCCTGCTCCACGATCTGCCCGTCCCGCATCACGAGGATGAGGTCGGCGTTGCGGATGGTGGAGAGCCGGTGGGCCACCACGAAGCTGGTGCGCCCCTCCATCAGGGTATCGAAGGCCTGCTGGATCTGGACTTCCGTCCGGGTGTCGATGCTGGAGGTGGCCTCGTCCAAAATCAGCATGGGGGGCAGGCACAGCATCACCCGGGCGATGCAGAGGAGCTGGCGCTGGCCCTGGCTGAGGCTCTCCTCCGTGAGGACGGTGTCCAGGCCCTGGGGCAGGCGCTGGATGAAGTCCCAGCTGTGGGCCGCCTTGGCGGCCCGGATGATCTCCTCGTCCGTTGCCTCCGGCCGGCCGAAGGCGATGTTCTCCCGGACGGTGCCCCGCTTGATCCAAGTCTCCTGCAGCACCATGCCGAAGCTGCCCCGGAGGGCGTGGCGGGAGAGCTGGGTGGTGGGCACGCCGTCCACGGCGATGCTGCCGCCCTTGAGGTCATAGAAGCGCAGGATGAGGTTGATGAGGGTGGTCTTGCCGCAGCCGGTGGGGCCCACGATGGCCACCCGCTTGCCAGGCTCCACCGGCAGGGTGAAGTGCTGGATCAGGGGACGGCTCTCATCGTAGCAGAAGGAAACATCGTGGAAATCCACCCGGCCCCGGACGTTTGCGAGCGTTCCTTCCGCGTCCGGGCTCTCCTCGGGCTCGTCCAGCAGGGCAAAGATCCGGGAGGCGCAGGCCAGAGCGTTCTGGAACTCCGTCACCACGGAGCTGATGTCGTTGAAGGGCTTCATATACTGGTTTGCGTAGGCCAGCAGCACTGAGAGCCCGCCCACGGTGAGGCTGCCGCCGGGGATCAGCAGCACGCCCACCAGGGCCACCCCCGCGTAGATGACGCTGTTGACAAAGCGGGTGGAGGGGTTGGTAAGGCTGCTGTAGAAGACCGCCTGCTGGCTGCATTTCACCAGTTCGTCGTTGATCTCCGCGAAGCGCTCCGAGGCCCGCTTCTCATAGCCGAAGGCCTTCACCACCTTCTGCCCGCCGATCATCTCATCGATGAGGGCGGTCTGCCGCCCCCGGATCTTGCTCTGCTGCCGGAAGAGCCGGAAGGAGCGGGAGGAGAGGAAGCGGGCCACGAGAAAGCTCAGGGGTGTCAGCAGCACCACGAGAAGGGAGATGGGCACGTTCTTGGAGAACATGAAGACCAGGGTCACGGCCACCGTCAGGATGCCGGAGAAGAGCTGGGTGAAGCCCAGCAGCAGCCCATCGGAGAGAACGTCCGTGTCCGCGATGACCCGGCTCACGATGTCGCCGGAGCTGTGGCCGTCCAGATAGCTGAGGGGCAGGCGCTGGATGTGCCGGATGGCCCGGGAGCGGATGTCCTGGACGATGCGGTAGGTCATGCGGTTGTTGAGAAGGCCCATGCCCCAGGTGCAGAGCCCCGCCGCCCCGGCGCAGACCAGGATGCGCCGGAGGTAGCCCCACATGGCAGCGTAGTCCACCTGTCCGGCGGCGACGATGGTATCGATGGCGTCGCCGAAGAGGATGGGGACATAGAGCTGCAGGACGACTGACCCGGCGGCGAGGATCAGGCTCGCCAGCAGGGCGATCCAGCGCCTGCCGATGAAGGGCAGCAGCCGCTTCATGGTGCCAAGGTCGTTCTGACTGAGTTTCTTCGCCTTCATGCCTGTGCCTCCTTCCCCTGGGGCCGCTCCTCCGGGAACTGCGACCAGTAGATCTCCTGATAGACCGGGCAGGTCTTCATTAAGGTATCGTGATCCCCCCAGCCCGCGAGATGCCCGTTGTCCAGCACCAGGATGCTGTCCGCCTGCCGGACGCAGGCGATGCGCTGGGAGACCAGGAACGTGGTGCTCTTCAGCCCCCGGACGGCCCGCCGCAGGGCGGCGTCCGTGGCGAAGTCCAGGGCGCTGGAGCTGTCGTCCAGGATTAGGACTTCCGGCTCCTTCACGAGAGCCCTGGCGATGGTGAGCCGCTGGCGCTGGCCGCCGGAGAGGTTGCGGCCGTTCTGCTCCAGGAGGAAGTCCAGCCCGCCGGGCTTGCCCTCCACCACCTCTTTCGCCTGGGCCAGGGTCAGGGCCTGCCAGAGCTGCGCGTCCGTGGCGCGCTCGCTGCCCCAGCGGAGGTTGTCCCGGATGCTGCCCTGGAAGAGCTGGGAGCGCTGGGGCACCACGCCCACCTTCTCCCGGAGGGTCTCCTGGGGGAGGGAGCGGACATCCTGACCGTCCAGCAGGACAGAGCCGGACGTGGCGTCGTAAAACCGGGGGATGAGATCCACCAGGGTGCTCTTGCCGCTGCCGGTGCCGCCGATGACGCCGATGGTGTCCCCCGGCTTTGCCGCGAAGGAGATGCCGCTGAGGCTGGGAGCCCCCGCCCCCTGATAGGTGAAGCTCACGTCCCGGAACTCCACGGCATTGGCACCGGCCGGGGCGGCCTCCGCCGCTTCGGGATAGCACATGCCGGGCTCCACCGCCAGCACGGCGGCGGTGCGCTTGGCGCAGGCCAGGGACTTATTCAGGGTGATGATGAGGGACGCCAGCTTGATGAGCTCCACGATGATCTGGAGCATGTAGTT
>CAKTSC010000060.1 GCA_934597465.1 uncultured Dysosmobacter sp. | reverse complement strand
ACATATCATTTCCGGCGGGGGCCCTCCCGGCCCCCGCCCTTTCCCGTCCATCCCCTGTCGAACCGGCCCGAAGGCCGTCGAAGCCCGGGGGCCCGGTGCTGCCGCCGCCGGGACGGACGTAGGATAGCGAGAAACACCACCAGCCCGCCCCGGCGGGGAAGGGAGGAGCATATGAGAAAAACAGGCATCCTGGCCGCCGTGCTGGCCCTGGCGCTGAGTCTCAGCGCCTGCGGCACGGACGCCCCCGCGGCCTCCTCCCAGGGGCCGGTGGAGTTCGAGGCCCAGACCTGGATCCTGGCCTGCGCCGGGGGGGAGGATTCCCCGGAGCGCCAGGCGGCGGAGACCTTCGCCCAGCGGCTCTTTGAGCGCACCCACGGCACGGTGCGGGCGGAGTGCGTCTCCCTCTGCTCCCTGGGGGACGGCGGCTATGAGACCGCCGTGGACGCCCTCCGCGCCGGGGACGCGGACATCGTCTGGGCCACGGCGGCGGAGTTCGCCGCGGTGGACGCCCGGTTGGACGCCGCCTCCCTGCCCTTCCTCTACCTCTCCCGGGAGGAGGCCGAAGCCGCCATGGACGGCGACGGCGGTGCCGCCCTGGGGGAGATCCTGGCGGAGAACGGCTTCCGGTGCCTTGGCATCGGGACGGAGGGCTTCCGCCTCCTGAGCAACAGCCAGCGCCCGGTGGAGAGCCTTGCCGGCCTCTCGGGCCTGCGCATCCGGGCGGGCGGCGGCGACGTGGTGTCCCGCAGCCTCACCCTCTGGGGCGCGGAGGTGGTGGACGCCCCCTGGCCGGGGGTCTACACCGCTCTGGAGACCGGGGTCTACGACGGGCAGGAGTCCCTGCCGGAGGACGCCTGGGCCGCCTCCCTCCAGAAGGTGCAGAAGTACGTCTGCGATTGGCCCGCCTTCTACTCCGCCGCCTACCTCTGCATGGACGGCGCCCTCTACGATTCCCTGGCGCCGCTTCTCGCGGGCATCGCCGGGGACTGCGGGGCCGAGGCCGCCGCCGTCCAGCGCCAGGCAAGCCTTGCCCGGGACGAAGAGATCCTCTCCCAGTGGAAGTCCGCCGTCCGGGGCAACCGGGTGGCTACCCTCTCCGAGGATGCCCTGGCGGAGTTCCGCCAGGCCGCCCAGCCGGTCTGGCAGGCCTTCGCGGGCCGCTACCCCGCGTCCCTGGTCTCCCGGCTGACGCCGGAGGGCGCAAACTGACCCATGGGAGGGAAGAGCATGGAAACGGGACGCTTCGCCCCGTCCCCCAGCGGGCGGATGCACCTGGGGAACCTATTCTGCGCGCTTTTGAGCTGGCTCAGCGTCAAGAGCCGGGGCGGCCGCTGGATCCTCCGCATCGAGGATCTGGACACCGCCCGCTGCCGCCCGGACTACGCCCGCCAGGTGGAGGAGGATCTCCGCTGGCTGGGCCTCCCCTGGGACGAGGGCGGCAGCACCGGCGGCCCGGACGCCCCCTACTTCCAGAGCCAGCGCACGGCCCTCTACGAGTCTGCCCTGGCCCGGCTCCAGGAGACGGGCCGGGTCTACCCCTGCTTCTGCACCCGGGCCCAGCTCCACGCCGCCTCGGCCCCCCACCGGGAGGACGGCCTTACCGTCTACCCCGGAACCTGCCGGGATCTCCCGCCGGAGACCGTCGCCGCCCGGATGGCCGCAGGCCGCAGGCCCGCCCTGCGTCTCCGGGTACCGGAGAAGACCGTCTCCTTCCGGGACGGCCACCTGGGCCCGGTCTCAGAGTACCTGCCCACGGACTGCGGGGACTTCCTCCTCCGCCGCTCCGACGGTCTCTTCGCCTACCAGCTGGCCGTGGTGGTGGATGACGCCGCCATGGGGGTGACGGAGGTGGTGCGGGGCGCGGATCTTTTGAGCTCCACCCCCCGGCAGCTCCTCCTCTATGAGCTTCTGGGCCTTCCGGCCCCGCGCTTTCGCCACTTCCCGCTGCTGCTGTCCCCCGACGGGCGGCGGCTCTCCAAGCGGGACGGGGATCTGGGCCTTGCCGCCCTGCAAACGCGCTGCACCCCGGAGGAGGTGGTGGGGAAGCTGGCGTACCTCGCCGGGCAGAACCCCAGCGCCGCCCCCCAGACGCCGCAGGCGCTGGCGGAAGCCTTCGACTGGAACGCCGTCCCCCGGCAGGATATCCCCCTGCCCCCGGGACTTTTCTGAGAAAACAAAGGAGGAGCAAGCGATGTTTTTGGAATCGGAGCGCCGGTTGGTGGCAGAGTTCGGCCGCCGCATGAGCGCCGAGGGCCTCAGCAACGGAACCAGCGGCAACCTCAGCATCTACGTGCCGGAGGAGGATTATATGGTTCTGAGCCCCTCCGGCATGCGCTATGAGGACATCCAGCCGGAGGATGTGGTGGTGCTGACCCTGGACGGGCAGGTGGCCGCCGGGCGGCGCAAGCCCTCCAGCGAGTGGGCCCTCCACGCGAATTTCTACCGGGCCAAGCCGGAGATCCGGGGTGTGGTGCACACCCACTCCCCCTACTGCACCACCTTCGCCGTGCTGAATGAGCCCATCCGGGCGGTGCATTACGCCATCGCCGGGGCCGGGACGGACGAGATCCCCTGCGCCCCTTACTGTACCTTCGGCACGGAGCTGCTGGCGGAGCGGGCGGTCAATTACTGCGGCCGGGGCAGCGCCGTTCTCCTGGGAAACCACGGCGTGGTCTGCTGCGGCGAGAGCCTGGAGAAGGCCTACGCTCTCGCGGGTGATCTGGAGTTCACCGCCCGCCTCCAGTACCAGGCCCGCTGCATCGGCACCCCCCGGGTGCTGACGGAGGAGGAGATGGCCGCCGCCCTGGATCGCTTCCAGACCTACGGCCAGCAGCCCGGAAAGTAAGCGCCCCCGGAGAGGGAAGCCCCTGGCGGGGCAGACCACCAGGCGAAAGCTGGAAGAAAGTTCACAAACCCGGGGCTGGTCAAGGCCCCGGGTTTATGATATAATAAGGAAACTTTCCCCGGCGCGGCCCCAAGGGCGGCGGGGGAGAGCCGGGATCCCCACCGGGATCCCCCAAGCGCAGAGTTTCAAGGGAAGGGAGGCCCGGGGGAAGACCCCCACGAAGGAAAGCGCCATGCCCCTGCCCTATCGGCAGGGTAACGAGGAGAGGGGAGTGTCGGAGCGCCCAGCGCTCCGCCATCGAAGATTCGGCGGATGCCCCTCCGCGGCCCGGCACGGCCGCGACACCCAGGGAGCAAAGTCCGGGGGAGACCCCGGAACAAAGGCCCCGGGACTGTGCCGGAGACAGGACAGATCCTGCGCTGTTTGTCCGATCTACCCAACGCGGTCGAACGAAACAAGGAGGATATACGATCTATGTGCGGAATTATCGGATTCGTGGGCAAGAACGTGGAGGCCGCCCCCATCCTGCTGGATGGCCTGGAGCGGATGGAGTACCGGGGCTATGACTCCGCCGGCATCGCCGTCCGCTCGGAGGAGCGGGGCCTGCAGGTCTGCAAGAGCAAGGGCCGCCTGAAGGCGCTGCGGGAGCTCTGTCGGGACGGCGCGGAGCTCCACGGCAGCCTTGGCATCGGCCACACCCGCTGGGCCACCCACGGCGAGCCCAACGACATCAACGCCCACCCCCATGTCAGCGCCAACGGCAAGGTGGCCCTGGTACATAACGGCATCATCGAGAACTATCAGGAGATCAAGGAGAACCTCCTGCGCCAGGGCGTCAAATTCACCTCGGAGACCGACAGCGAGGTGGTGGCCCAGCTCCTGGAGTTCCACTATCAGGAGTGCGGCAGCATGCTGGAGGCCGTGGGCCGCGTCCTGCGGCGGCTGGAGGGCTCCTACGCTCTCGGCATCATCTGCGCGGACTACCCCAACGCCCTCATTGCCGCCCGGAAGGAGAGCCCCCTGATCCTGGGCTTCAGCCCGGAGGGCAACTTCATTGCCTCGGATGTCACCGCCGTCATCAAGCACACCCGGGACGTGGTCTACCTGGAGGACGGGGAGATCGCCGTCTTGACGGCGGAGGCCGTGGACTACTTCGACGCCGAGATGAGCCCCATCCCGGCAAAGCCCCACTCCACCGTCGATTGGGATGTCTCCGCCGCCGAGAAGGGCGGCTACCCCCACTTCATGCTCAAGGAGATCTTCGAGCAGCCCGAGGCCATCCGCAAGACCGTCTCCCCCCGCATCCGGGACGGCCGCGTGGTGCTGGACGATATCCACATGCCGGAGGACTACGTCCGGAGCATCGACCGGGTCTACATCATTGCCTGCGGATCTTCCTACCATGTGGGCATGGTCAGCAAGTATAACTGGGAGCGCCTCCTGCGCCGCCCGGTGGACGTGGTGCTGGCCAGTGAGTTCCGCTACTGCGATCCCCTGGTGAACGAGAGGTCTCTCGTAGTGGTCATCAGCCAGTCCGGCGAGACCCTGGACACCATGGCCGCCATGCGGGAGGCCAAGCGCCTGGGCGGCAGGACGCTTGCCATCGTCAACGTGGTGGGCTCCTCCATCGCCCGGGAGGCCGACGACGTCCTCTATACCTGGGCCGGGCCGGAGATCGCCGTGGCCACCACCAAGGCCTACTCCACCCAGCTGACCCTGATGGATCTCGTGGGCCTCTACCTGGGCGAGAAGCTGGGTACCGTGGCAAAGAGCGAGTACGACGCCATCCTCTACGGCATCCAGCAGCTCCCCGGGCAGATGCAGCAGGTGCTCTCCCAGACCGAGCAGGTGCAGTATTATGCCTCCCGCTACTTCAACCACGGTTCCGTCTTCTTCATCGGCCGGAATCTGGACTACGCCATGGGCATGGAAGGCTCCCTGAAGCTGAAGGAGATCAGCTACATCCACTCCGAGGCCTACGCCTCCGGCGAGCTGAAGCACGGAACTATCTCCCTCATCGAGCCCGGCACCCTGGTCATCGCCCTGGGCACGTATGCCCCCCTCTTCGATAAGGCCATGAGCAACGTGGTGGAGGTCAAGGCCCGGGGCGCGGAAGTCCTGGCCCTGACCACCGAGGACTTCCGGGAGAAGATGGAGAACGTGGCCGACGCCACCCTCACCGTCCCCGTGACCCACACGGTGCTCCAGCCCTCCCTGGGCGTGGTGCCCCTGCAGCTCTTCTCCTACTACGTGGCCCTCCAGCGCGGCTGCGACATCGACAAGCCCCGCAACCTTGCCAAAAGCGTCACCGTAGAGTAAAAAGGATCCGGAAAGCACCCGCGAGAGCGGGTGCTTTCCCTTTCCCCCGCCCCGTGCGCAGCGAAGCGCCCGCACGGTGACCCGCCCACGTGGCCCCCCGCCGGAACGGCGGGCCCTACCGCCCCCCAGCCTGGGGCCCCTAAACCACTGCTCCCGCCGCCAGCAGCGCCAGCGTCAGAAGCAGGAACCCCACCAGCAGCTTCCAGGAGAACTTCACCCACCGGTCGTAGGGCACATGCCCCAGGGCCAGGGCTCCCATCACCACCGCCGCCGTGGGCGTGATGAGGTTCACAAGGCCGCAGGCGGACTGGAACGCCGTCACCACCAGCGCCCCGCTGACCCCCGCGAACTGCCCCAGCGGTGCCACGATGGGCACGGACAGCGTGGCGAGCCCCGAGGACGACGGGATCAGGAAGCTCAGCGGCAGGTAGAGGAGGAACACCAGCAGCACGAAGCCTACCCGCCCGGTGCCCCGGAGAGCGGATTCCCCCCAGTGGAGCACCGTGTCCGTCACCGCGCCGTCGTTCATGAGCACGGTGATGCCCCGGCTGATGCCGATGATGAGGGCCACCCCCAGCATGTCCGCGCAGCCCGCCACAAAGGTCTCCGCGATCTCGTCCTCCCGCCGCCGGTCAACGAGCCCGATGACGATGCCCCCCGCCAGGAACAGGGCCGAGAGCTCCGGGAACCACCAGCCCAGGGACGGAAGGGAAAGCCCCATCTCGTCAAAGGGGATGACGCTGTAGGTCATCAGGAGGAACACCAGGGCGAAGAGCGCCAGGATCCCCTTCCGCCGGGGCGTCAGGGGCAGCACCTCCTGGGCGTCCACCCGCAGACTGCCGCTGCCCACCCCCACCACGGAGCGGGAGGGATCCCGCCGCACCCGCTCGGCATAGGCCATCACATACCAGATGGCCAGGCCCTCGAAGAGGGCCCACTGCAAAAGCCGCAGCCCGATGCCCTCCCCCAGGGACACCCCGGCAAAGCCCGCGGCGATGCCGGTGGCAAAGGGGTTCACCGTGGAGGCGATGACCCCCGCCCCGGCCCCCAGCAGGATCACGCTGATGCCCACCACCGCGTCGTAGCCCGCCGCCAGGAACACCGGGATCAGCAGGGGATAGAAGGCCATGGTCTCCTCCCACATGCCGTAGGTGGTGCCGCCAAGGCCGAAGAGCAGCATCAGAATGGGGATGAGCCACTTCTCCCGGCCTCCCAGCCGGGCGATGACGTTGCTGACCCCGGCGTCGATGGCTCCGCTCTTCATCACGACGCCTAGGAAGCCTCCCACCATCAGGATGAAGACGCAGACATCCACCGCGTCGTAGAAGCCGGAGAAGGCCGCCTTGGCCACGGCCCCCAGCCCCTGGGGGCTGGCCTCCGCAGCCTGGTAAGTCCCCGGCACGGGAACGCCGCCGATCCGCTGATAGCTCCCCGCCGGAATGATCCATGTGGCCGCCGCCACCAGGATAATGAGCAGAAAAAGAATGCTGTAAGCCGTCGGCATCCGGAATCGCTTCATAGGAATCCCTCCTCTCCCGGCCGCCCCGCCGGGACTCCAAGTACTTCGCCCCATCCGGGGCAGAATTTTCCACCGCCTCCATCCCTCGTCCCCCGCCGGGCCAAGGCTCCCTTGTGCAAAGGGAGCTGTCAGCCGCAGGCTGACTGAAGGATTGCCGGTATGCACCCCGATGCTCGCACAATCCTCCGTTTTTGCACCATACCCCGTAGGGGCCTGCCCCCATCGGCCCGCCGCTGGAACTTCCGCTAATCGTGTAGGGGCGGGGCTCTGTCCCCGCCCGTTCCCTCCGGATTTGCTATTCCTTCCGTCAACCCCGTAGGGGCGGCCCTATGTGGCCGCCCGGACAGGCTCCCCGCAACCAAACCGCCAACAAAGGAACGGATTGCCACGTCGCTCCGCTCCTCGCAATGACAGAGGTTAAAAGGGTAGAAGCACTATCCTCCGCACCCACCCCGCCAGCGCCAGCGAAGCGGAGTGGCGCGGAAAGAGAAGCAACGGGTATAACAAATTTTACCCCGATGGTTGATGGGGTTCCCATTCGATGCCCTGTGCGCAGCGAAGCGTCCGCACGGCGCCCCATCCCGCGCGAAAGCCCTACCCGGGGCGGGACAGAGCCCGCCCCCTACCGTCCTACCGAAAGCCCCCAAAGTAATACCCCCGTAACCGTACCCCCGTCCATCCCCGGGATGGTTTCCAAAGGAAGGGCCCACGGGCCCTTCCTTTGGGCGTTTCAAGGGGGTCTGGGGGGAAATCTCGCAATCCCCCCAGAATTTTTCTTCGGGGGTCTGGGGGTGTATTCTTTCAATTCGGAAAGAATACATCCCCAGATGCCGCCAAGCATCCTT
>CAKTSC010000059.1 GCA_934597465.1 uncultured Dysosmobacter sp. | reverse complement strand
CTGCTGCGCCACATCGGGGACGAGGAGCTGCCGGACTTCACGGGGCTGGAGGTGGCCGTCATCGGCGGCGGCAACGTGGCCATGGACGTGACCCGCAGCGCCATCCGCCTGGGGGCCCGGAAGGTCTCCTGCGTCTACCGCCGCCGCCTGGAGGATATGACCGCTCAGATGGAGGAGGTGGAGGGCGCCATGGCAGAGGGGGCCGAGATCCTGGCCCTCCACGCCCCCACCCGCATCGAAGCCGGGGAGAACGGGGAGGTCAAGGCCCTCTGGGTGCAGCCCCAGATCATCGGCGAGGTGGATCGCGCCAGCGGCCGGCCCAAGCCCTACGCCGCCGACGTGCCGGAGCGCCGCATCCCGGCGGATGTGGTCATCGTGGCCGTGGGCCAGGGCATCGAGAGCGCCGGGCTGGAGCAGAGCGGCATCCACATCCAGCGGGGCGGCCGCCTGATGGCCAACTCCACCACCCAGCTGCCGGAGATGGAGGGGGTCTTCGCCGGGGGCGACTGCGTCACCGGCCCCGCCACCGTCATCCGCGCCATCGCGGCGGGCAAGGTGGCCGCCGCCAACATCGACGAGTACCTGGGCTTCCACCACGAGATCACCAGCCCCGTGGCAGTGCCCTCGCCCCGGTTCAACGACCTGCGGCCCACCGGCCGGGTCAGCAATCCCGAGCGGGACGCCGACGAGCGCAAGCGGGACTTCCGGTGCATCGAGTGCGGCCTCAGCCGGGAGGAGGCCATGCAGGAGTCCGGCCGCTGCCTCCGCTGCGACCACTTCGGCTACGGAAACTTCAAGGGAGGGAGAGAGGAAAAATGGTGACCATCCAACTGGACGGAAGGAAGCTCCGCGTTCCCGAGGGGACGACCATCCTGGAGGCGGCCCAGTCCGCCAACATCCCCATCCCCCACCTCTGCTATCTGAAGGACATCAACGAGATCGCCGCCTGCCGCATGTGCATGGTGGAGGTGGAGGGCACCGAGCGTCTGCAGCCTGCCTGCAACACCCGGGTGACGGAGGGCATGGTCATCCGCAGCAACACCCCCAAGGTGCGCCAGGCGCGGCGGACGAACCTGCGGCTCATCCTCTCCCAGCACAACTCCAACTGCACCGTCTGCGTCCGCAGCGGCAACTGCGAGCTGCAGAAGCTCTCCCACGACCTGAACATCCACTACCAGCCCTATCCCACCCAGCTGGAGCGCTCCCCCATCCGCCTGGATACCCCCGTCGTCCGGGAGGCCAGCAAGTGCATCAAATGTATGCGCTGCGTCCAGATCTGCGACAAGATCCAGGAGATGCACATCTGGGATCAGATCGGCACCGGCTCCCGGGCCACCGTCTCCGTCAGCCACAGCCGGTATCTCAAGGACACGGATTGCACCTTCTGCGGCCAGTGCGTCACCCACTGCCCCACCGGGGCCCTCACCGTCCGGGATGATACCGGCCGGGTGCTCAGCGCCCTGGCGGATCCGGAGATCACCACCGTGGTGCAGGTGGCCCCCGCTGTGCGGGTGGCCTGGGCGGAGAGCTGGGGCCTGGGCGCCAAGTACGCCACCGCCGGCCGCATCGTCACGGCCCTCAAGCGCATGGGCTTTGACTACGTCTTTGACACCAATTTCACCGCAGACCTTACCATCATGGAGGAGGGCAGCGAGTTCGTCCGGCGCTTTACCCACCGGGGCAAGTACCGCTGGCCCATGTTCACCTCCTGCTGCCCCGGCTGGGTCAGCTTCCTGAAGAGCCAGTACCCCGCCTATGCGGACTGCCTCTCCACCGCCAAGTCCCCCCAGCAGATGTTCGGCGCGGTGGCCAAGAGCTGCTTCGCCGAGAAGATGGGCATCGATCCCCATAAGATGTTCGTGGTCTCCATCATGCCCTGCTCCGCCAAAAAGGCCGAGAGCGAGCGGCCGGAGATGAACGACGCCTGCGGCGACCCGGATGTGGACGCCGTCCTCACCACCCGGGAAATGGATCGCCTCTTCCGCTCAGACTGCCTGGTGCCCCAGGAGCTGGAGGAGACCCCCTTCGACTCGCCCCTTGGCAGCAGCACCGGCGCGGCGGTGATCTTCGGCGCCAGCGGCGGCGTGATGGATGCGGCCCTCCGCAGCGCCTACTACCTCGTCACCGGCGGCAATCCCGACCCGGATGCCTTCGCGGAAGTCCGGCAGGGGAAGCCCTGGCGGGAGGCAAAGTTTGAGATCCCCGGGGCGGGAACCGTCCGGGTGGCGGTGGTCAGCGGCCTGGGCAATACCCGGCGGCTGATGGAGGCTGTGGACAGCGGCGATGTGGACTACGACTTCGTGGAGGTCATGGCCTGCCCCGGCGGCTGCGCCGGCGGCGGTGGACAGCCCATCCGGGAGGGGAAGGAGATGGCCGCCTACCGGGGGAACCTCCTCTGGAGGATGGACGCCAAGGCCCCCGTCCGCTTCTCCCACGAGAATCCGGAGATCCTGGCCCTCTACCGGGAGTACTTCCGCGCCCCCCTCAGCGAACGCTCCCACCATCTGCTCCACACGGAGCATAAGGCGTAATTGCGCGGGATCCTGCATGAAGAAAGGATAGTTGAACAAAGCGCCCTCCGGCCAGCGGCCGGAGGGCGCTTTGTTCGGAGGATCCCGTCCGGGAACCGTTCCGCCCGGAGAGGGAACGCGGGGGAAGGCGGATGCCTTCCCCCGCGGGACGGATGGAGGGGTTACTGCGCCAGCTCCCCGATGACCCGGTCGGCCAGGGGCTCCAGCAGCCCCAGATCCCACAGCATCTGCAATATGGTGTACCGGGCCCGGACTTCCTTGCAGTAGAGGAAGGTGTTCCGCAGGAGCGCCCCGTCCACGCCGATCTCGGCGGGGAGGCAGGGGCTCTGCAGGGAGCGCAGCAGCGCCATGATGGACTCCGAGGAGGGGAGGGCCGCCAGTAGGGCGTCGATCTCCTCCCAGTGGGCCTCCATGGTGTCGATGCGGCGGAGGCGGCCGCCGGTCTCGTTCTTTTTTGCCGTTTCCTCCAGGGCCAGGATGCCGTCGGCCGCCGGGCCGTAGGCGTCCCGGATCTCGGCTTCCCAGCGGGCGGGATCGTAGGCGCCCGCCGCAGCCCGGGCGGCGGCAAAGTCCACCTTCGTCTGCCGCAGGGCCTCCACCAGCTTTAAGACCAGCACCGTGCCCACGCTGACCTGGGTGCCGTGGGGCACCGGCCGCTCCCCGCGCTGCTCGAACAGCATCTCCCAGTAGTGGGACATGTGGTGCTCGCAGCCGGAGGCGGGGCGGGAGCTGCCGTAAAGGCTCATGGCGACGCCGGTGAGGACGAGGCCGTTCATGATGTTCCCCAGCACCTCCGGATCCCGGTCTTTGGCTTTGTCCGCGTCCGCCAGCACGCTCTGCACGCACTGCTCCACCAGCTCCACGGTGCGCTCGCAGTAGTGCTCGCCGTTGATGAGCCGGGAGAGCTTCCAGTCGCACAGGCATGTGAGCTTGCCCAGCAGGTCGCCCAGGCCCGCCGCAATCATCCGGTAGGGGGCGCCCTTCAGGATGTCCGTGTCCCCCAGGATGGCGGTGGGGGTCTGGGCGTCGAAGGTGGTCTTCAGATGCTCCACGTTCAGGGCCGCGATGGAGGAGGCGAAGCCGTCCATGGGGGCGGCGGTGGCCACGGTGAAGAAGGGACGGCCGATGCGGTAGCTGAAAAAGCGGGTCATGTCGTTGATGGCTCCGGTGCCCACGGCCACCAGCAGGTCGCAGTCCCGGGGCAGGTGGATGAGGAGCTCGCCCACCGTCGCCTCGTCGAAGTCCGTGTGCCGCAGTACCCGGATCTCCGCTTTCACCCCGGCGTCCGCCAGGATCTCCAGACAGCGCTTCCCGGCGATCTCATAGGTCACAGGGTCGCTGACCAGGTACAGGCTGCGGAAGCCCAGCTCCCGGGCGAAGCGGGGCAGATCCGCCAGGGCCCCCTGGCCGATGCTGACGCGCTTTAAGGGGGCGTAGTGCTCCCGCCCGCAGGGGCAGGAGAAGTGGGTATCCAGATAGTCCCCCAGGGGGTGGGGGGTGGGGTACATTTCCTTCATCTCTCGCATCTCTCTTTCCTTATTTCAGCAGCTCCGCCGCGATCTCGCCGAAGCGGCGGTAATCGTCCACCGGGAAGAAGCGGACGCCGGAGCGGTACACGCACTCATCGTTGCCGCCCGGGCCGTAGTCGTCCCCAAAGAAGGCGGCCTCGGCCAGGCTGAGGCCGTGGGCGGCGCAGTAGCGCTCCAGGGCGTAGCGCTTGTCATAGGGCTTGGGAGCCAGATCGAAGGAGGAGCTGCCCCCCACGAAGACGTTGAACTCCGGGAAGGCCGCCACTACCTGATCGAGAACCGCCCGGCGCTTGGAGCGGTCGGGGTCGAAGGCCAGCTTGTCCGCCTGGGCCGCCCGGGTGCCCAGCAGGGCGAAGGTCAGCACGCCGGAGTCGTGGAACTCCACGCTCTCGCCGGTGTACTGGGTGAAGCCGCAGCGGTAGCGGAGCTCCGCCGCCCGGGCCAGGATATCCTCCCGGTCGCAGGGGATGGGGGGCACGCCCTCCACCCGCAGGCTCCGGCTCTCGGGGTTATAGGCGCCCTGCTGCATCCCGTAGTTGCCGATGACGTCGATGGGGAAGTCCCCCAGCTGATGGAAGATCCGCTGGGCGTCCCCGGCCCCCACCATCAGGAGGCGGTAGCGCCGGGCCAGGGCTTCCAGAACGGCCCGGTTTTCGGGTTCGATGGGGGTCTTATGCTGGGTGAGGGTGCCGTCCAGGTCGAAGGCGGCCAGCTTGGTGGTGGATTCCATAGCGTCAGGCTCCTTTTCCATGATCTCAAATTTGCGCAAATTATTATAGAGCGGCAGGGAGGGACTGTCAATCAATGGCGCAAAGAATGAGAAACGATCATCCCCGTGCGCAGAAGCGTGCAGAAAGGCCCGCGCCCCGGAGGGTGCGGGCCGGACAGGCGGCGGGATGGGAAGGGGATGCGGCGGGGGAGGGGCTCAGACCAGCAGCAGCTCCTTCCGGACGGCGGGGTAGTGCTCCGGCGGCTGGGCGTCGGTGACGAAGTAGTCCACATCCCCCAGGGACGCGCAGTTATAGATGGACTGCTTGCCGAACTTGCTGCTGTCGCAGAGGAAGATGCTCTCCGCCGCGCTGCGCAGGATGCTGCGGCGCAGCATGGTCTCGGATTCCGAGGTGTCCACGATGTCCCCCCGGTCGTTGACGCCGTAGGAGGAGAAGAAGAGCAGGTCGATGTTGAAGTTCCGCACGGCGTCCAGGGCGATGGGGCCCCCGGCGGCCAGGGAGCTGCCCACGATCTCGCCCCCCAGGCAGTAGCTGCGGATGCCCTTGCTCCGGAGCTGGACGGCGGTCATGAGGCCGTTGGTGACCACCGTTACCTGCTGCTGGGGCCGCAGGTACTCCGTGAGGTAGGCGGCGGTGGTGGAGGCGTCCAGAAAGATCACGGTGTTGTTGCGGATGAGCTTTGCCGCCTCCCGGGAGATCAGGGACTTCTCCCGGGCGTGGATGCTCCGGCGGAAGTCGATGGGGGCCGTGACCTTCTCATCCGGGGCCCGCATGGCCCCGCCGTGGCTGCGGACGATGAGCCGCCGCTGGGCGAGATCCGCCAGATCCCGCCGGATGGTGGGGCGGCTCACCATCAGCCGCCGGCTCAGCTCCTCCACCGTGAGAAATTCCTGCTCGTTGAGTTCCTTCAGCATGGCCTGGAGCCGTTCCTCCCGCAGCATGGGGATCCCTCCTTCCTTCCGCCGTCCGCGAAGACGTTGACAACTGTTTCCCTGGGGGCTATGATGACAGAGAGGATAAGGTAATCGTATACCTTTTATCACACATTATAGCCGGGATTTGCGAAAAGTCAATTTTTCCGGAAAAATGTCATTTCACGTTCCGCCGGGCCTTCGGCGGAGGGAAGGAGAGCCTATGCGGATCGACAGCGCGAAGTACGGCGGCCCCTGCGCCTGCGGCAGGGAGCACGCCATGGCCACCCGCCTCTGCGTGGTGGAGGAGGGCGCCCTGGAGCGCCTGGAGGACTACCTGGTGGAGGCGGGCCTGGGGGGCCTGCGCCGCTGCGCCGTCTACGATGAGAACACTTACGCCCTCCCGGAGCTGCGGCACCCGGCGGCGGAGCAGGAGATCGTGCTGGATCCCCGGGGCCTCCACGCGACGGAGGTCTCCACGGCGGAGGTGCTCCGCCGGCTCCGGCCGGACATCCAGGTTCTCCTGGCGGTGGGCGGCGGCACCATCCACGATATCGTCCGCTACTGCGCCAAGGATCGGGGGCTGCCCTTCGCGGCCATCCCCACCGCTGCCAGCTGCGACGGCTTCTGCTCCACCGTGGCCGCCATGACCTGGGAGGGCTACAAGTCCACCATGACCTGCGAGGCCCCCATCCTGGTGGCGGCGGATCTGGCGGTCATCTCCCGGGCTCCGGCCTACCTCACCGCCAGCGGCGTGGGGGATATGCTGGGAAAGTTCGTGGCCCTGGCCGACTGGCGCATGGCGCACTTCCTCACCGGGGAGCACTTCTGCCGGCGGATCCACGACATCATGGACGAGGCCACCCGGCGCATCTGGGATAACTGCCTGGCCACCCGCCAGGGCGACCTGGCTGCCTACGAGGCCGTGACCTACGGTCTCCTGATGAGCGGCCTTGCCATGCAGATGATGGGCTCCTCCCGCCCGGCCTCCGGCGGCGAGCATCACATCTCCCACCTTATCGAGACGGAGCCTCTGCGCCTGGGTGTCCACAGCGACGCCCTCCATGGCGAGAAGGTGGGAGTGGGCACCGTGCTTGCCAGCAATGAGTACCACCGCCTGACGGCCTGCGAGGATATCCGGGGCCATGTCCTGCCCTACGCCCCGGTGGACATGGACTGGCTGCGGGACTACTTCGGCGAGAAGCTCTGGCCCGCCGCCCGGGGGGAGAACGAACACGACTGCCTGGCCCAGGTGACGCCGGAGCGCCTGACGGAGTGCTGGCCGGAGATCCGGCGGATCGTGGCCTCCATCCCGGAGGGGGAGACCGTCCGGCGGCGGCTGCGGGATCTGGGGGCGAAGCAGTCCCTGGCGGATCTGGGCGTCCCGGAGGGGAAGCTCCCCGAGCTTTTGCGGGTCTCGCCCCTTATCCGCAACCGCCTGACCCTGATGCGCACCCGCCGGATGCTGGAGCTCTGAGGGGAACGCGGACGGCAGGCGCCCTCCGGCGGGCCGCCTGCGGGGAGATCCCCGGCGGAAGGGCCGCGTTTGCGCCCGAAACGCGCCGCCGGAGGGGGAAAACTCCCCGCTGGAGAGGAGCGGGGCACTGAGCGTTTGTGATTACTTATCGTTTTGTGCGCAAACTGTTGACAAGCAAGGTCAAAAGAGGCTATATTGAAGTGTATGTTGTAAAGTTGCCATAAGGACGGAGCGAAGCAGGGGAGTTTCCTTGTGAAAAATGTAACGTTTCGGCCCGGGCGGGAGACACGGGAGAGGAGAAAACCACAGTGAGTGTTACCATTTCTATCAAGCATGCCCTGAAGAAATACGGGGACAACGTGATC
>CAKTSC010000058.1 GCA_934597465.1 uncultured Dysosmobacter sp. | reverse complement strand
GGGAGGGCGCTCCGCGCCCGACTGCCCGGTGGCAAAGCGTTTTTTCTTTTGACGGCTCCACCGCCGTTTTCTTTTTGCCGCCGCAAAAAGAAAATGGGGGTGGAATCCCGCAGGGGATCCCCTGCACCCCCAGTTGGTCAACCGGCCATCGGCGGGGCGGTGGGGACGCCGCCCCCTACGAAGTTGGTGCAGGGTTGCGAACATCGGAGTGCCTGCTGGCAATCCCTCAGTCACGGCCGTAGGCCGTGACAGCTCCCTTTGCGCAAGGGAGCCTTGGCCTGCGGGGGACGGGGCGGTCAGTCGCGCAGGAAGTCGCGGTACTCCTCGTCCGTGGGGAAGAGGACGTATTTCCCAAGCCAGGCGACGTAGCCCATGTAACCTGCCGCGGTGCTGTAACCTTTCATCTGCCGCTCCTTTCCGCCCTGGAGGGCGTCCCGGTTTCTGTTTCTGCTGTCAGGATACCGCAGTTTCTGTCCCATAAACCGGACAGTTTCTGAATATCCCTTTCCCCGGCGCAAGGCGTTCCGTGCGGCGCTCCGCGGGGAAGTCCCCCGGCGGCCTTTGCCGCGGGGCTGGCGGTATGGGGGTGCGAGAGGGGTTTTGCGGGGGCGGCGGTTTTCCGTTGCGCTGGGCGGCGGACTGTGGTAGAATAGGGACCGTTGAAACGGAACACGGAGAGGGAGGGGTTTCCATGAGGATCCTGGTGACGGGCTTCGCGCCCTTTGGCCCGGACGCCGTCAACGCCGCCTGGGAGGCGGTGGCCCGGCTGCCGGAGCGCATCGGTGGCGCGGCGATCGTGAAGCGGCAGCTGCCGGTGGAGTACCACGGCGCCCCGGCGGCGCTGGACGCCCTGCTGGCGGAGCTCCGGCCGGACGCGGTGCTCTGCGTGGGGCAGGCGGCGGGCCGGGCGGCCCTGACACCGGAGCTCGCCGGCATCAACTGGCGGGACGCCGCCGCGCCGGACAACGCCGGCGTCCTCTGCCGGGGGAAGCGCATCGACCCCGCCGGGCCGGACGCCTACTTCTCCACCCTGCCGGTGCGGGAGATGACGGAGGCCATCCGGGCGGCGGGGATCCCCGCCCAGCTGAGTCTCAGCGCCGGGGGCTACGTCTGCAACAGCACCCTCTACGCCCTGCTGGCGCGCCTGCGCCCCCTGGGCGTTCCCGGCGGCTTCCTCCACGTGCCCTGCTGCTGTGAGCAGGTACTGGACAAGCCCGCCTGCCCCTCCCTGCCCCTGCCTGCCATCACGGCGGGCCTGGAAGCCGCCCTGGCCGTCGTCGCCGGGAGTCTCACGAAAGAAGGAAGCCTATGAAGACTACCATCCGCCGCCTGGCGGCCCTGCTGGCCGCCCTGACGCTGTGCCTTTCCCTGGCCGCCTGCGGCCAGAACGGAGGTTCCGCCTCCTCCCAGCCCGCCGACTACGGCGCCAGCCTTCTGGGGGAAGCGCTGACCAAGGAGGGCAGCTACACCGACTCCCTGGGCAACCAGTACCGCTACGCCTTCCGCGTGCCGGAGCTGCTGGACGAGAGCAGCGAGGCCCAGGCCGTCAACGACGAGATCTGGGACATCTTCGGCGGCGCGGCGGAGGACGCCCTGGCCTGCATGGAGAGCGGAGACTCCCTGACGGTGCTGGAGGTCTCCTGGCAGAGCCACTGGGAGGGAAGCCTTCTGAGCCTCCTGGTGCAGGCGCGGATGGACGCGGACTACACCGTCTACGCCGCCTGGAACTACGACTTCCAGGCCCGGGAGCGGGTGGGCAGCGGGGCCCTGCTGGAGCGGCTCGGCCGGGAGCCGGAGGACTATCTGGAGGCCCTGCGCCGCGCCGCCGCCCGCTTCTTCGATGAGAGCTTCTCCCCCACAGCGGAGGACGCCGCCACATTGACGAAGCTCCGGGCCAAGACCCTCTCCCGGGACAACCTGACGGAGGATCTGCCCCTCTTCCTGACGGAGGAGGGCCTGGCGGCCATCGTGCCCGTGGCCTCCCCGGCGGGGGCAGAGTGGTACGAGCAGCTGCTGACCCCGGACTTCGACGCCGCCTCCCCGGCCCAGCCCCTCAGCGCCGTCTGCGGCTTTCTCACGGCGGAGCTGGCAGGAGGGGAGCTCACCGTCACCGTGCAGGACACGGCGGAGGCCCGGGCCTTCTTCGCCGACGCCGACATCCGCTACGGCACCCCCTACACCGTGGACGGCCTCTACGGCCGCTATACCGCCCTCTTCTGCGGCAGCCTAGGGCTGGATTTCCACCCCTACCTTCTGCTGCGGACGGAGGACGGCAAGGCGGAGTGCGTCAACGTGGTGGAGGGCCTCTTGGGCGGCACCCTCTGCGCAAGCGGGCCTCTGGCGGAGGTCTCCGGCGTGCGGAGCTTTGAGACCGGCGGCAGCGAGGGGGATGGCAGCGTTCCCACCCTCTACGCCAATACGGAGAGCGGGAAGATCGACCTCTCCGACGCCATCTTCGCCGCGGAGTGCGGGAGCCTGGGCGGCCTCTGGGACGGGAACTGGAGCTCCGAGGCCGTGACCCACGAAAACCAGGGCGGCGGCAGCTATGAGAGCCTCTACAACCTGGTTTTCGGCAGCGACGGGACGCTCACCTTCCAGTGCAGCGATCCCCAGGCCCCCCGGGATGCCGTCAACCGCTTCGGCAGCTACACCTGCCTGGGCGTCACCGGGGAGGGCATCGCCGTTTACTACCACCTCTACGACGGGAACGACGGCGTGCAGCAGGGCGTGCTGGCCCTCTCCCCGGACTGGGACAGCCTGAAGGTGTGCGTCCTCTCCGGGCCGGAGCTCTTCGGCACCGCCCGCTCCGCCCACGTGAACTTCACCCGCAGCTACGGCTGAGAAAACCCGCTGCCGGAGCGGCAAGGCTGCTCCGGCAGCTTCACTCTCTCTGAAACGGAGGCCACGATATGGCAGAACTCACCGACAAGCGCCTCTTCCTGCTGGACATGGACGGCACCCTCTATCTGGATGACGACCTCTTCCCCGGCACCATCCCCTTCCTCCGGCGGATCCGGGAGAAGGGCGGGCGCTACCTCTTCCTCACCAACAACTCCTCCCGGGGGGCGGACAGCTACGTGGCGAAGCTCCGCCGCCTGGGGATCGAAAGCACGCCGGAGGACTTCCTCACTTCCGTGGACGCCCTGATCCTCTTCCTGCGGAAGGGGGACTACGCGGGAAAGCGCCTCTACGTGGCCGGAACGGAGTCCTTCCGCCGCCAGCTGCGGAGCAAGGGCTTCTCCGTGACAGAGGAGCGGGACGGGGCGGATGTCCTCATCTGCGGCTTCGACACGGAGCTGACCTTTCAGAAGCTGGAGGACGCCTGCATCCTGCTGAACCGGGGCGCGGAGTTCCTGGCCACCAATCCCGACTGGGTCTGCCCCACCTGGTACGGCTACGTGCCGGACTGCGGCAGCGTCTGCGAGATGCTGTTCCGGGCCACCGGGCGGCGGCCGAGGGTCATCGGCAAGCCCCAGCCGGAGATGGCCCTTCTCGCCATGGAGAGCGCGAGCTTTTCCCCGGAGGAGACCGTTCTCGTGGGCGACCGGCTCTACACCGACATCGCCTGCGCCGTCAACGCCGGCATCGACAGCGTGCTGGTGCTCTCCGGCGAGAGCACCAGGGAGGATCTGGCCCGCAGCGAGACCAAGCCCCGCTGGGTGCTGCGGGACGTGGCCGAGCTGACGGAGCGGATGGGCTGACACGCCGAAAACGCGAAGATCCGGCGATATCCTGGCCGAAAAGGCCGGGATATCGCCGGATCGTTTCTTTTTTGGGGGTCAGGCCCGGCCGAAGCGCTCCATCCGGGCCCGGACGGTCTGAGCCAGGCCGTCGGTCAGCTCGCCGGGGAGGAGGCGCCAGAGCCAGTTGCCGCCCAGGGTGGAGGGGGTGTTGATCCGGGCCTCGTGGCCGAGACCCAGGAGATCCTGGGCCTGCATGACGGCAAGCTCCGCCGGGCTTTCCCAGGCGGCGTCCATCATGGCCCAATTCCAATCCCGGCGGCCGCCCAGCTTCAGGTACTCCCGGGCGAAGGCCACGTCGGCGGGCGGGGCGGTGGCGGCCCAGCCCAGGATGGTGTCGTTATCGTGGGTGCCGGTGTAGACCACGCAGTGCTCCCCGATGCGGTGGGGCAGGTAGTCGGACGCGCCGCTGTCCCGGCTGTCGAAGGCCAGCTCCAGCACCTTCATGCCGGGGTAGCCGGTCTCCCGCACCAGGGCGCGCACGGAGTCCGAGAGGAAGCCCAGGTCTTCCGCGATGATGGGCAAGTCGCCGCCGCAGCTCTCCGTCAGCGCCCGGAAGAGGGCGATGCCCGGGCCCGGACGCCAGCGGCCGCGCTGGGCGGTGGCGTCCCCGGCTGGGATGGCGTAGTAGGCGTCAAAGCCCCGGAAGTGGTCGATGCGCAGGATGTCGTAGAGCCGGAGCTGGAAGAGCACCCGGCGGCGCCACCAGAGGTAGCCGTCCTCCGCCATGCGATCCCAGTCGAAGAGGTAGTTGCCCCAGAGCTGGCCGTCCGGGGAGAAGCCGTCCGGCGGGCAGCCGGCCACCTCGGTGGGGCGGCCGTTTTCGTCCAGCTGGAACTCCTCCGGCGCGCTCCAGACATCGGCGGAGTCCGGGGCGGTGTAGATGGGGAGATCCCCGATGAGGGAGACCCCGTGGCGGTGGGCGAAGGCGCGCAGGGCGTTCCACTGGCGGAAGAAGAGGAACTGGGTGGCCCGGTGGATGGCAAGCTCATGGGAAAGCGCCTGCCGGGCCTCGCCCAGGGCGTCGGGGCGGCGGAGGCGGAGGGCGTCCTCCCAGTCCCACCAGGGGGCGCCGCCGAAGCGGGCCTTCAGGGCGGTGAAGAGGGCGTAATCCTCCAGCCAGAAGGCGTTGTCCCGGCAGAAGGCGTCATAGCCCTCCGGCGGGGCGGAGAGGAGCCGCTCCGCGGCCTTTTCCAGCACGGCGCGGCGCCGGCGGTAGAGCAGGGCGTAGTCCACCCGGCGGGGATCCCCGCCCCAGGGGAGGGACTGGTAGTCCTCCGGCGTCAGCAGGCCGTCCCGGGCCAGCAGATCCAGGTCGATGAAGTAGGGGTTCCCGGCGAAGGACGAGAAGGGCTGATACGGCGAGTCGCCGAAGCTGGTCTCCCCCAGGGGGAGCACCTGCCAGTAGGACTGCCCCGCCTTCTCCAGGAAGAGGACGAAGTCCCGGGCGGCTTCCCCCAGGGTGCCGATGCCCCAGGGGGACGGCAGGGAGAAGACCGGAAGAAGGATACCGGCGCTGCGTTTCAGAGGAATCACCTCGCATGAATCAGATCGGGATGCCGCCCGGTCAGGGCAGGGGCGCGGCGCTCTCGCCGCGGATGACGGTGAAGGGAACGGTCTCGTGGACGGGGGGCAGGGGCTCCGTCAGGCGGCCGAGAAGGATCTCGGCGGCCCGGAGCACCAGGGAGCGGGTGTCCTGGCGGATGGTGGTGAGCCGGGGGACGCAGTACTCCCCCAGGGCCACGCCGTCAAAGCCCACCACGGAGATATCCTCCGGCACCCGGAGACCCCGGTCCCGCAGGCAGCGGATGGCCCCGATGGCCATGACATCCGAGAGGGCGAAGAGGGCGGTGAGGCCCTCCGTGCGATCCAGCAGGCGGCCGGCGGCGGCGTAGCCCTCCGCCATGGAGTAGCGGCAGGCCTCCGCCCAGGAATCGTCCAGGGTAAGGCCGTGGGCCTCGAAGCTCTCCCGGCAGCCGAGGTAGCGGCTGTAGCTGATCTGGGCGCAGTCGAAGTTGGCGCCCAGGATGCCCACCCGGCGGTGCCCGCCGTCCAGCAGCAGATCCATGGCGCTGCGGGCGGCGGCGGTATCGTCCGTGGTGACGCTGGAGAGGTTGGGGAAGTCCAGCCCCTCCGCGGAGTTGGTCAGCAGGACGGAGGGGGCGGCGATGACCCCGAAGTCCGAGCGGAAGCAGTCCAAATTGCCGCCCAGGAAGAGGAAGCCCCTGGGCTTATACTCCCGGGCCACGGTGGCGGCGAAGGCCGCCTCGTTGCTGTCCTCGTCCAGGTAGTGGACGGAGGTGTCGAAGCCCCGGCTCTGCAGGCGGTTCTGGGCCCGCTCCACCATGTCGGCGAAGAGCAGGTTGCTGCTGCCCTTCACCACGATGGCGACGCTGCGGCTGACGCTCTGCTTCAGGTGCCGGGCGTTGGAGTTGGGGGTGAAGCCGTGGGCCTCCACCACCGCCATGATCCGCTGCCGGGCGGTCTCGCTGACATCGGGGTGGTGGTTCAGGACGCGGGACACCGTGCCCACGGCGTAGCCGGATTCCCGGGCGATGTCCCGGATGGTAACCGCCATAGTCCTTACCCCTTTACCGCGCCGGCGGCCACGCCCTTGATGATGTGCTTCTGGCAGAGGAGGTAGAAGAGAATGACGGGCAGGATGCTCAGGAGGATCAGGGCCATGGTGGCGCCCAGATCCACGGTGCCGTAGCTGCCCTTGAGGTACTGGATGAGGATGGGGATGGTCATGTACTCGTTGCGATCCAGTACCAGGTAGGGGAGCAGGTAGTCGTTCCAGACCCACATAATCTCCAGGATCCCCACGGAGATGAGGGTGGGCTTGAGCATGGGCAGCACCACCAGGAAGTAGGTGCGCACGGGGCCGCAGCCGTCGATGGCGGCGGCCTCCTCGATCTCGATGGGGATGGACTTCACGAAGCCCACGAACATGAAGATGGCAAGCCCCGCGCCGAAGCCCAGGTAGATGATGGGGATCGTCCAGGGGGTGTTGAGGGCGATCTTCTGAAAGCCGCCCGCCAGGAAGTCAAAGTAGGGGATCTTCACGGTGTTGGCCGTCCGGGCCAGGGTGAACATCACCATCTGGAAGGGGACGACCATGGAGAAGATGCAGAGGTAGTAGACGATCTTGCAGACGGGGCTGCCCACCCGGGCGATGTACCACGCCGCCATGGAGCAGCAGATCAGGATGAGCCCCGCGGAGACCACGGTGATGAGGAAGCTGTAGAGCACGGCCTTGGGGAAGGGGTAGTTGCCGAAGGTCATGCCCTTGATGAAGTTCTGCCAGCCCATGAAGGTCTCGGAATTGGGGAAGGCGAAGGTGTCCATATTCACGGCGCTGTTGCTCTTGAAGGCGTTCATCAGCACCAGGAAGATGGGCATGAGGTAGACCACGCTGATGACGGCGAACACGATACTCAGGGCGCGCTTGCCCCGGCTCTGGCCGGAGAGGGAGTGGGCGGATTTGCTCATTACTGCTGCACCTCCTTGGAGCGGGTGGCCCGGAGCTGAACCAGGCTGATGACCACCACCAGGATGAAGAAGAGCACGGCCTTGGCCTGGCCCACGCCCCGGTTGGTGACGTTGGAGTAGAAGGAGCTGTAAATGTTCAGGGCCAGCATCTCCGTGGTCTTCACCGTGCTGCCGTCCGCCGCCATGATAAAGGGCCGGCCGGCGGTGAGGGCCAGGTTCTGGTCGAAGAGCTTGAAGCCGTTGGTGAGGGTCAGGAAGGTGCAGATGGTGATGGAGGGCATCACGTTGGGGATGGTGATGTGCCAGAGGGTCTGCCAGCTGCTGGCGCCGTCGATGCGGGCGGCCTCCAGCATGTCCTCCGG
>CAKTSC010000057.1 GCA_934597465.1 uncultured Dysosmobacter sp. | reverse complement strand
GAAGGCCACCTTGTAGCCGTCGTCAGAGGGACGGGGAGCGGCCCAGGAGGTGTCGGAGATGGGATAGTTGATGACGGAGGCACGCTCGCCGTAGTAGGAGTCGATGGCCACGTCACGATAGACGGAGAGGATGGTGCCGAAGGCCTTGCGCAGATCCTTGGAAGCCTGGGAGGAGGGCTCGCCGCCCACGCTCATGACCACGGAGTTCATGCCGATGTAGCCGTAGCCCAGGTTGTTGACGAGGTCGGTGGTGACCTTGTCGCCGGTGAGCTCGCCGTTGCTGTTGGCGGTAGCGATGGCGTCGGCGGTATCAGAGCTCATGGAGGGGTCGGTGATGTCGATGGTGCCGGTAGTGACGCCGTTCAGCTTGTCGTCATCGGAGATGCACTCCAGGAAGTTGACGTACTTGGTCTTGGGAGCGCCCTGGAAGTAGTTCTCGTTGGCCTCGAAGTTCACGGTGCCGTTCTCGAACTTGATGAACTTGTAGGGGCCGGCGCCCATGGGCTGGGTGGTCTTGGCGCGGACAGAGCTCAGGTCGCCCTTGGGGAAGCCGAAGCTGTTGTTGTCGTAGTCAAACAGGGCCTTGTCGCCATAGTAGTGCAGGGGAGCGATGGAGATGCCCAGCTGATAGATGGCCACGGCATCGATCTTGCTCATGGTGACGGTCATGTGATAATCGTCGATCTTCTTGATGCCGGAGATGTTGGCGGCAGACTCGCCGGTCTTGACGCCCATGACGGGATAGTCGTTGTAGACGTCGGCGTCCATCAGGTCGGCCAGAGCGGAACCGGCGGTCTCACCCTCCATGGCGGAGAAGATCCAGCCGTACTGCTCGCCGATGGCCATGGCGAAGTCCTCGACGGTGGCGTCGTCCGCCAGAGTGAAGCCCCACTGGGATGCCTTTGCGGCGACGGAATCGGTCTCAGCGGCAGCGCCGGCGGACACGACGTAATCGCAGATCTCCTGGGCGAAGGGAACGAGGCCCTTGTCGAAGTTATCCCAGAACTTGGTCTGCTGCTCCTCGGTCCAGTTGGTGAAGTCGGTGTTGTCGCGGCCGGCGGCAGCCAGAGCCTTGGACAGGGTGGTCATGCCGGCACGATACTCCGCCATACCAACGATGGGCTGAGCGTACAGGGTGCTGTTGCCCTCATAGGTGGGGTCGCAGAGGACGTACATGGAGAAGATGACGTCATCCACGGTCAGGGGCTCGCCGTCGGAGAACTTCAGATCCTCCCGCAGGGTGAAGTTGTAGTCCACGGTGCCGTCGGCGTTCTCGACGACCTCCAGGTCGGCGGGGCCATAGTAGGTATAGTCGGTGCCGTTGTAGTTGACGGTCTCGCCCTCGATGCCCTTGTAGATGATGGCGCCGGTACGGTCAGAGGTCAGCAGGCCCAGCTGGGTCATGGCATAGACGTCCTGATCGTAAGCGGTCTCAGAGAAGAAGGGAGAGAACTTGCTGGAGAAGGGGCTGTAACCGACGACCAGAGGGGTCTCGTCGGTAGTGGCGCCGCCGCTGGTATTGCCCTGATTCCCGCAGCCTGCCAGCAGGCTGAGGCTCATGACAAGCGCGAGCAGCAATGCAAGAGTACGTTTCGCGTTTTTCATATTTTTCCTCCTTAAGATTTTTAACAAAACAGGGTTTTCCTGCATTGTTCGGTGTGGATGCGCCCTCCTTCCGGGCGGCGGAAGGGTCTCCCCCTCCGGCTTGTCAGATGCCAATGTCCGTGCCGCCCTCCCGGCGTTCCTCCCAGGCGGGGGCAGCGCTCTCCTTCGCAAGACGCCAGGCGGCGGCCGCCGCCAGCAGCGTCAGGGCCAGATAGCCCAGGGTGGCGGCGGTCTTGCCGCCGGAGCCGTTCAGAAGGAGGTTCAGCCCCTCCCCCGCCGCCGCCAGGATGGCGAAGACGGCGGTGGCCTTTCCCCGGGCGGGGAGCTTCCGGATGGAAGCCTCGTAGACGTAGCTCCGGAGCTTTCCCTCCCGGCGGAGCTTCGCCATGGCCCAGACTACGCTGCCTCCCGCGATGATACCGGCCAGGTACGGGGTCACCACGTAGAACACCCCGTTCATCCCCGCCGCCGGGAGGAGCCCGCCTCCCACAAGGCCGGCGGCCATGGCCAGGGTCAATCCCCAGAGCTTCCGGAACCGCTTCTCCCACGGGGTCTCCCCCACGTAGTGAAAATGGCTCCCCTGGTAGACGTAATCGCCCTGCAGATTGGTGGTGAAGTCATTGAGATAGGCCCTGCGGCCCTTGCGCTTCTCCCCCACGGCTCACTGGATGCCCGTGAGATCGTAGGCGTCCAGCCAGGCCTTGGCCTTCTCGCAGACGCCCCGGAGGGTGGCCTCGTCGAAGGGGCTCTCCAATCCGGCGTTTGCCAGCAGCTCGGTGAAGGTGCGGCTGCCGCCCTGCTGGGTGTAGGCCATGTAGTGACGCCAGGCGTCCTTGAGATCCTTCTGGATCATGGCCCAGAACTCCAGGGAAACGGTCTGGGCCAGGCAGTAATCGATATAGTAGAAGGGGCTGGAGTAGATGTGGTGCTGGCGCTGCCAGCCCTCGCCCTCGCTGTAGAAGGGGATCTCCCCGTCCAGTCGCATCCAGGGCATGTAAACGCCCAGGAGCCGCTTCCACACGCCGTGGCGCTCCGCCGGGGTCATCTCCGGGTGGGCGTAGACCTCGTGCTGGAAGTGATCCACCATGGTGCCGTAGGGAATGAAGGTCAGGGCGGAAGCCAGGTGGCTGTAAAGGAACTTGCGGGTATCCGGGCCGAAGAAGCCCTCGGCCCAGGGCCAGGCGAAGAACTCCATGCTCATGGAGTGGACTTCGCAGGCCTCCATGCTGGGCCAGATGCAATCCAGCGGGATGCGCTTGCGGTTGAGCCAGCACTCGAAGGCGTGGCCCGCCTCGTGGGTGACCACCTCCACATCGTGCTGGGTGCCGTTGAAGTTGGCAAAGATGAAGGGGACCTCATAGTCCGGGATGCCGGTGCAGTAGCCGCCGGAACGCTTGCCCTCGGTGGAAAGGACGTCCAGCAGCTCCCCGTCCAGCATGGTGCGGAAGAACTCCTCGGTCTCGGGGGAGAGCTCACTGTAAAACTTCATGCCCTGGGCCAGGATCTCCTCCGGCGTCCCCACGGGACGGGGGTTGCCGGAGCGGAACTCCAGGGCGTTGTCGGCAAAGCTCATGGGATAGGTCTTGCCCAGCCGCTCCGCCTGGCGGCGGTAGATGCTGTCCGCCACCGGGACCAGGTACTTCACCACGGCGGCGCGGAACTTCTCCACATCGTCCTTGGTGTAGCAGTTGCGGCCCATGCGGTAGTAGCCCAGGGTGGTGTAGCCCTCGTAGCCCAGCTTTCTGCCCATCTCGTCCCGGAGCTTCACCAGCTCGTCGTAGAGGCGGTCCAGCTCGGCCTGGTTGTCCTTGTACCACTGGCCCTCGGCCTTCCAGGCGGCCAGGCGCCGGGCGTCGTCGGGGTCAGACTTGAAGGGGCTCAGCTGGGAGAGGGTGTAGACCCCGCCCTCGAAGGGGATCTGGGCGGAGGCCAGCAGCTTTTCGTAGGCCTGGGTCAGCTCGTTCTCCTGCTGGAGCTGGGGGATGATCTCGGGAGAGAAGGTCTTGAGCTCCATCTCCGCGTTGGTGAACATGATCTCGCCGTACTCCTGGGCAAATTCCTTGCGGAAGGGGCTCTCCAGCATTGCTTTCGTCCACTCCTGCTGGACGGCCTGGAGCTCGGGGAAGAAGTTGTTCCAGAACTTCTCCTCGCCGTCGTAGTAGGCGTCCCGGGTGTCGATGGAGTGGCGGACGCTGGCAAGGGTGGCGGCGGTCATGATGTGGCGGCTCTCTGCCTGCTGGGAAAGGAAGATCTCCCGGGCCTCCTGATAGTTGCGGGCCAGGCGCAGCCGCTCCGTCAGCCCGGCCAGGGTGGACTTCACCACATCCGGCTCCGGACGGGTATAGATCATCTCGGAAAACTTCATTGCGATCTCCCTCCTGCCTGTCCGCCCGAAGCTGTCGATTGTCCGCGTCCGGCGTAGCATTTTGGCTATAATATGCTATAGTCTACCACATCACTTCCGTTTTCACAATATGCAATCTTGAATTTTTTTACGAAAAGACTTCCATATGAGGAAACGCATTTTCCCCGGAGTTTGGGCATTTTGCCCTGCGGAATCGATTAATCGCTCCGCTTTCCCTCTCCCCTTCCCCCTTGCGCGGCGGCGCGGGCGGGACTATAATGGCAGCAGACAGCCCGTCCCGCCCGCCGTCCGTCCCTGACGGATGGGCGTCCGCCTTCAGCAGCACTTTTTGCCGTGTTCAGCGCCGCTGATGATGCCCCGCCCCGGCGGCCGGACGGAAGACGCAGGAGGAACGACCAGATGTTGGAACGAAGCTATACTGATTTTTCCCTGCAGCAGGCCATGGCCCTGCTGGCCATCGACAGCCCCACGGGCTTTACGGAGAAGGCCGCCCGGTGGGTACAGGAGGCCTTCGCCGCCCTGGGCTATGACGCCCGGCGCACCGCCAAGGGCGGCGTACTCATCGACCTCGGCGGCCGGGACACGGAGGACGGCCTGCTGCTGGAGGCCCACACGGATACCCTGGGTGGCATGGTGGCGGAGATCAAGGGCAGCGGCCGCCTGCGGCTCACCAACCTCGGCGGCATGCGGGCCGAGAACGGCGAGACGGAGAACGTCCGGGTCTACACCCGGGACGGCCGGGTCTACGAGGGGACGCTGCAGCTCATCAACGCCAGCGTCCACGTCAACGGTGCCTACGCCGACACCAAGCGCAGCTGGGACAGCACCGAGGTGCTGCTGGACGAAGACGCGGGCAGCGCCGGGGCCGTCCGGGCCCTGGGCATCGAGGTGGGGGACATCGTCTGCTTCGAGCCCCGCACCCGGCTGACCGCCTCCGGCTACCTGAAAAGCCGCTTCCTGGACGACAAGCTCTCCGTGGGGATCCTGCTGGGCTTTGCCAAATACCTCAAGGACAGCGGGGCCGTCCCGGCCCGGCGCACCTACGTCCATGTGACGGTCTATGAGGAGGTGGGCCACGGCGGCGCGGCCAGCGTCCCCGCCGGGGTGACGGAGGCCATCAGCGTGGACATGGGCTGCGTGGGCGAGGGCCTTACCTGCACGGAGCGGCAGGTCTCCCTCTGCGCCAAGGATTCCGGCGGGCCGTACAGCTACGAGGTGCTGGGCAAGCTCATCGACGCCGCCAAGCGGGAGGGCGCGGACTACGCCGTGGATGTCTATCCCCACTACGGCTCCGACGTGGAGGCCACCCTCTCCGCCGGGCACGACCTGCGCCACGGCCTCATCGGCGCGGGGGTCTACGCCAGCCACGGCTATGAGCGCAGCCACGCCGACGGCGTCCACAATACCCTCCTGGTGCTGAAGGGCTACCTGGGAGTCTGAGCTCTGAGAAACGCGCGGAAAGGCCGCCCCGGATGGGGCGGCCTTTCCCTTTCCTTTCCTCAGATGGTGCCGCTGACGGTGAGGGTGCTGCTGCCGGGAACCGCCGTCCAGGCTCCGGTGGCGGCGTCCTGGGTGAAGACGGCCGCCGGGACGGTGATCCGCCCGGGAACGGTGGCGAAGACGCCGCCGGTGTAGGTGTAGTCCGCGCCCTCCGTCCAGGCCGCGCCGTTGAAGGTCACGGTGAGATCCCGGAGCGCCGGGTCAAAGGTATCCGTCAGGACGACGGCGTCGGCGGCCTCCGCCGCCGCGGGGCCGTCGTTCTCGATAACGAAGGTGTAGGTCACCGTTCCGCCGCCGCTGACGGCGGTGGGGCAGAGGGCCTTGCTGATCCGCAGGCGGGGCTCCGGCCGCACCGCCACGGTCTCGCTGTCCGTCAGGGGCCCCGGCAGATCCGGGCTCGTAACGGTGACGGTATTCTCCACAGTGCCCTCGGTGTCCCGGGGGGCGAACTCCGTCACCTCCGCCCGGTAGATCAGCAGCACGCTGCCCCCGGCGGGAACGGTGAGCCCCGTGACGGTCAGGGGCGGCCCCGCCGTGACGGCGGGCGCGGCCTGGAGCACCCCGCCCACATAGAGCAGCACGGAGCCCGCCTCGTAGCGGAGGGGATAGAGGGTCTGGGCGTTGAAGGTGTAGCCCCCCAGGCTGTCCGTGAGAGTGACGCCGGTAAGGGCGGTAGCGCCGCTGTTGCGCAGGGCCACGGCGTAGGTCACGGTGCCTCCGGGGGTATAGGTGCCGGTAACGGCGGTCTTGGTGACCGCCAGGGTTTCCAGCAGCTCTCCGGTGGTGATATTGGAACTGGTCTGGCCCCCATTGTAGCTGAGGGTCGCCTGGTTGGTGAAAGTCGCCATAGATAGCCTCCTCGTCTCTCTTGTCCCGGGGGGAAGATCCCGGGCAGGCCATTCTATGCGGCGGGACGGCCCCGGGGCACCGGAGCGCGCGAAAAGCCCCCGCGGCCCGCGGGGGCTTCCGTTACATTCGGATCTCCGTTTGGAACCAGCGCTCCTGGAACGCCACCCGGGCGGCGATCTCCTCCCGGGAAAAGCGCTTCCCCGGCGGCGCAGCCACCCATTTCTCCTCCACGTCGTCAAAGCGGTGGATCACGGCGATCACCTGGCCCACGAACTCCTCCAGCGGTGCCTCCACTCCCAGGATGTAAACGTCCTGCTCCTCCCCGTCGGGGGCCAGGACGCCCTCCACATACCCGTAGTTCACCGGGTAGCGGATATCCTTCCACTTGGGGTGCGTGCTGCCCAGGGGCCGGTCGACGATCACCCGCACCGTCTCACCCAGCATGGTTCTCCCCCTCCAGGATCAGCAGGCGCTCCTTCCGCGCCAGCCCCCCGGCGTAGCCGGTGAGGGAGCCGTCGCTGCCCAGCACCCGGTGGCAGGGGATCATGAGGCTGATGGGGTTGCGCCCCACGGCGGAGCCCACCGCCCGGGCGGAGGTCGGGTGCCCCAGGACGGCCGCCAGCTCCCCGGCCAGCCGGCCATAGGTGCCGGTCTCCCCGTAGGGGATGGCCAGCAGCTGCCGCCAGACCGCCTGCTGGAAGGCCGTCCCGGCGGGGCGCAGGGGCGGCAGCTCCGGCAGGGCCTTCCCGGCGAAGTAGGCCCGCAGCCAGGCCCGGGCGGTCTCAAAGACCGGGAGGGTCTCGTCCGTCGGGGCATCCTCCGGCACGCCCGCCCGCTCGTACTTCTGTCCCTCAAACCAGAGACCCGTCAGGGCCTCCCCGTCTCCGGCCAGAAGGATGGGGCCCAGGGGGCTCTCCGCATGGCCAAGAACGGTCACGGTGCCGCCTCCTCTCCGGTCTCCGCTCCCGTGTCCGCCGGAACATCCGGGGTCACGGGCAGCTCCGGCAGCGGCTGGGCACTCCCGCCCAGAACGGTGACGCTCTCCGCCTCCCGGAGGGCAGCGCCGTCCGCGCTGACCCGGCAGCTGACCTCCACCCGGTCGCCTGGGTTCAGGAGGACGGCCCAGCTGACCTTCTCCGCGCTGACGTAAACGGTGAAGCTCTCCTCCCCCTCAAAGCGGAGGAAGTAGAGACTGCTGCCGTTCACCACGGTATCCCGGATCTCGGCGATGGTTCCGGCAAGGGTCTCGGTGCTGCCGGTCTCAATATCCGTCTGATCCTCCGTGATGAGGTTATTCTGCCGCAGCATCCGGCGGTAGTTGCTCTCGCAGTCGGCAACGGTCGCGCCGGTGGCCACGATCTGGTACTGGGAGA
>CAKTSC010000056.1 GCA_934597465.1 uncultured Dysosmobacter sp. | reverse complement strand
GCGTCCATCTTCATTATGGACAGCGACCATGTGATCCTCTCCGCCCTGCCGCCGGAAAAGCTGGCGCCCCGGCTGGATGAGGACTGGGAGAGTAAGGAGGAAGAGGAATGACAAGAGGGAAGACGTTCATCGTCTCCGGCCCCTCCGGGGTCGGCAAGAGCACGGTGCTGAAGGCACTGATGGCGAAGCGGAGCAATCTCTACTTCTCCGTCTCCGCCACCACCCGGGAGGCCCGGGAGGGCGAGGTGGACGGCATCCACTACCACTTCATCAGCGTGGATGAGTTCCGGGACTGGATCGCCCGGGACGAGTTTTTGGAGTACGCCGAGTATGTGGGGAACTTCTACGGTACCCCCAAAAAGTTCGTGGACGCCGCCATGGATCGGGGGGACGACGTGATCCTGGACATCGAGGTGCAGGGCACGCTGCAGGTCTGCGCCAAGCGGCCGGAGACCGTGCGCATCTTCATCGCGCCCCCCTCCTGGGAGGAGCTGGAGCGCCGGCTCACCGGCCGGGGCACCAACACGGAGGAGGACATCCAGAGCCGCCTGCTCCGGGCCAAGGTGGAGTTCCAGACCGCCGATACCTACGACTACTTCGTCATCAACGACACGGTGGAAAACGCCGTCCGGGAGCTGGACGCCATCATGACGGCGGAGCACTGCAAGCCCGCCGACCGGATGGAGATCATCCGGGGGAAGTAAGACCAAATCAGAACGCAAATTCCGGCGCATCCGCGCCAAGGACGAGAAGGGAACGAGAATCATGGATATCAATACCAAGAAAACGGGAATGCTGTATCCGGCCATGGGCCGTCTGACCTCCTATGTGCCCAACCGCTACCTGCTGGTGAACGTGGTGGCCCGCCGGGCCCGCCAGATCGCCGAGGAGGCCGAGGAGACCGGCGAGCATCTGGACGAGAAGCCCGTCACCCTGGCCATCGACGAGGTGGCCGAGGGCCGCATCAGCGCCGCCGGGATGGATCTCACCATTGAGGAGGAGAACGTGCCCGAGGATGCCGACGACGGCCATCTTCTGCGCTGAACGGCTGAGGGGACGGCATGAGCCTCCTTGCCAAGGTGGCGGTGGCCGCCGCGCCCTACGCCATCGACAAGCCCTATGACTACCTGGTGCCGGAGGCTCTGGCCTCCGGCGCGGCGCCCGGCGTCCGGGTGATGGCGCCCTTTGGCCGGGGGAACCGGCCCACGGAGGGGATCATCCTGCGGACGGGGGAGGGGGAAGCCCCGCCCCGCTGCAAGGCCCTCTCCTCGCTGCTGGATCCGGAGCCGGTGCTGGACGCGGAGGGCATCGCCCTGGCGTCCTTCCTGCGCCAGCGGTGCTTCTGCACCATGTATGAGGCGGTGCGGGCTATCCTCCCGGCGGGGTTCTGGTTCCGCCGGACGGAAAAATGCGCCCTGGCGCCGGGACTCTCCCAGGAGGAGGCCCGGGAGCGGGCCGGGCAGGTCAGGGGCGCCCAGGCGCTGCTGAGCGCCCTCTTTGCCCGGGGCGGCTGCGCCGAGATGGCGGAGCTCCGGGCGGAAGCGGGGGGGAGCGCGGACACCGCGGCCCAGGCCCTGGCCAAGCGGGGCATCCTCACGGTGGAGACCGGGGCCAAGCGCCGCCTGCAGGATCGGACGCACCGCCTGGCGGAGCTGGCCGTCCCCGCGGAGGAGGCCCTGGCCGAGGCGGAGCGCCGGGAGCGGCGCGCCCCCATGCGGGCGGCCGTGCTGCGGCTGCTGGTGGCGGCGGGGCGGATCTCCCTCCACGAGCTCTGCTACCAGACCGGGGCGTCCCCTCGGACGGTGGAGGCCCTGGTCAAGGCGGGCTTCGTCCTCTTTACGGAGGAGGAGGTCTTCCGGATCCCGGAGCTGCGGGATCTGCCGGCGGCGGCTCCCATCACATTGAACGACGAGCAGCAGCGGGTCTTTCAGCACCTGCTGCCGCGCCTGGATACCCGCGAGCCCGCCGCCGCCCTGCTGGAGGGCGTCACCGGCAGCGGGAAGACGGAGGTCTATCTCCGCCTGGTGGAGGAGTGCCTCCGGCGGGGACGCAGCGCCATGGTGCTGGTGCCGGAGATCATCCTGACCCCCGGCATGATGCGGCGCTTCGCCGCCCACTTCGGGGAGCGGGTGATTTTACTGCACAGCGCCCTGCGGCTCAGCGAGCGCTATGACCAGTGGAAGCGCATCCGGCAGGGGGAGCGCTTCGTGGTGCTGGGTACCCGCTCCGCCGTGTTTTCCCCTCTGCGGGATCTGGGACTTGTGATCCTGGACGAGGAGCAGGACGCCAGCTACCAGTCTGAGACCGTTCCATGCTACCACACCCGGGACGTGGCCAAGTTCCTCTGCGCCCGGAACGGCGCCCTGCTGCTGCTGGGCTCCGCCACCCCGGCCATCGAGAGCGCCTACGCCGCCCGGCAGGGCGTCTACCAGCACGAGATCCTGCGCAGCCGCTATAACCGGCGCGCCCTGCCGCAGGTGGAGATCGCCGACCTCCGGGAGGAGGTGCGGCGGGGCAATCCCGGCAGCCTCAGCGCCCCCCTCCGGCGGGAGCTGGAGCGGAACCTGGAGAGGGGGGAGCAGAGCATCCTCTTCCTCAACCGCCGGGGCAGCAGCCGGATGCTCCTCTGCGGGGAGTGCGGCGAGGCCCCCCAGTGTCCCCGCTGCAGCGTGCCGCTGACGTACCATTCCGCCAACGGGCGGCTCATGTGCCACTACTGCGGCCACTCGGAGCGGGCGGTGGAGCGCTGCCCGGCCTGCGGCGGCGTGATGAAGCACGTGGGCGTCGGCACCCAGCGGGTGGAGGAGGAGCTGCGGGAGACCTTTCCCGGGGTGGAGATCCTGCGGATGGACGCGGACAGCGCCGCCGGGAACCACGAGGCGATGCTCCACCGCTTTGAGACAGAACGCATCCCCATCCTCCTGGGTACCCAGATGGTGGCCAAGGGGCTGGACTTTGAGAATGTGACCCTGGTGGGTGTGCTGGGGGCGGATCTTTCCCTGTATGTGGATCAATTCCGGGCCGCCGAGCGCACCTTCAGCCTGCTGACCCAGGTGGTGGGCCGGGCGGGCCGGGGAGACAAGCTGGGCCGGGCCGTCATCCAGACCTACACCCCCTCCAGCGAGGTCATCCGGGCCGCGGCGGAGCAGGACTATGAGCGCTTCTACGAGAGCGAGATCCGGCTGCGGAGAGTCCGCCGCTGCCCGCCCTTCGCGGATCTGCTTCTTTTGACCCTCTCCGGCCTGGACGAGGGGGCGGTGCTGCGGGGGGCCGTAGCCCTGCGGGAGGGGCTTTTGCCCCGGCTGCGGAGCCTGCCGGGGGAGGCGGAGCTGCTGGGCCCCGCGCCCCATCCGGTGCTGCGGGTCAACAACCGCTTCCGCTACCGCCTGACGGTGGTGGGGAAGGCGGACAAGCACCTCCGCGCCGCCGTGGCGGACGCCCTGCGGGACTTCGCCCGGCAGGGGCAATACCGGGGCGTCAGCGTTTTCGCGGACTGCAACCCCATGGATACCTGAGGGCAAGGGCATGAAATACGAAAGAAAACGGCGGAGACCCCGCCGGGAGAGAAGGATAAAGACTATGGCATTGAGAACCATCGTACTCCAGGGAGACAGCTGCCTTACCAAGGTCTGCCGCCCGGTGACGGACTTCAACGGCCGCCTGCACCAGCTGCTGGACGACATGGCGGAGACCCTGGCGGACGCCAACGGCGCCGGCCTGGCCGCGCCCCAGGTGGGCATCCTGCGCCGGGTCTGCCTGGTGCTGGACGAGGCGACGGAGAGCTATCTGGAGCTCATCAACCCCGAGATCATCAAGGCCGAGGGCAAGCAGAGCGGCCTGGAGGGCTGCCTCAGCGTGCCCGGTAAGTTCGCCGTGGTGGAGCGGCCCAACATCGTCCGCGTCCGGGCCCAGGATCGGAACGGCAAGTGGTTCGAGGCCGAGGCCCAGGGTCTCACCGCCCGGGCCTTCTGCCATGAGATCGAGCACCTGGACGGCCACCTCTTCGTGGAGCATGTGGATCACTTCCTGACGGAGGAGGAGATCGAGGAGTACCTGAAGGAGCACGACGGCGAATGAGGATCCTTTTTATGGGCACGCCGGACTTCGCGGCGGTATCGCTGGAGGCGCTGGTGGCCGCCGGGCATGAGATCTGCGGCGTGCTGACCCAGCCGGACAAGCCCCGGAACCGCAACAAGGTGACCTACTCGGCGGTGAAGGAGGCGGCTCTGGCCCACGGCATCCCCGTCTACCAGCCCGTCTCCGCCAAGGGGGAGGAGACCCAGGCCCTGGTGGAATCCCTGGCCCCGGAGCTCACCGTGGTGGTGGCTTACGGTCAGCTGCTGCCCCAGCGCCTGCTGGACGTGCCGAAGCTGGGCTCCGTCAACGTCCACGCGTCCCTCCTGCCCAAGTACCGGGGGGCGGCCCCCATCCAGTGGGCCGTGCTGAACGGGGAGGCGGAGACAGGCGTTTCCCTCATGTATATGACGAAGCGGCTGGACGCCGGGGATGTCATCGCCGTGACCAAGACCGCCATCGGGGCGGAGGAGACCGCCCCGGAGCTCTGGGATCGCCTGGCCCGCTTGGGCGGGGAGCTGCTGGTCGAGAGCATCCCCCGCCTGGCGGACGGCACGGCGGCCCGGACGCCCCAGGACGAGGCGGCTTTCACCTACGCCCCCATGCTGAAAAAGGAGATGTCCCCGGTGGACTGGAGCCGTTCCGCCCATGCGATCCATTGCCAGATCCGGGGCCTGCAGCCCTGGCCCTGCGCCATCGCGGAGATCGACGGCCGGAGCTGCAAGCTCTTCCGGGCGGTGATCGGCGGCGAGACCGCCGCCGCCCCCGGCACCATCCTGCGGGCGGACAAGCACGGCATCGAGATCGCCTGCGGCGACGGCCGGAGCCTTCGCGTCCTGGAGCTCCAGGGCGAGGGCGGCAAGCGCATGAACGCCGCCAGCTATCTGAACGGCCATCCAATCCGGCTGTGATCCCTCCCCCGGGAGGGGAACCCCATCGCAAAGGAGCTGAAGTCCTATCAACGACTATTCCTACTTTCTGGCCCAGAACCTCTACTGCATCGTCCTGATCCCCATTCTGATCCTCAGCGTCGCGGCGCAGATCCAGGTGAACGGGAACTTCCGGCGCTACAGCGCCGTCCGGAACCGCCGGGGGCTCACGGGAGCCCAGGCGGCGGAGGCTGTCCTTTGGGCCAACGGCGTCCGGGGTGTGGCCATCCGGCCCGTCCGAGGGAGCCTTACCGACCACTATGATCCCCGGGACAACACCATCTACCTCTCCGAGACCGTCTATGCCGCAGACACCGTGGCGGCAGTGGGCGTCGCCGCCCACGAGGCGGGCCATGCCGTGCAGTACGCGGTGGGCTATGCCCCCGTGCGGCTGCGCAGCGCCATCGTCTCCGTGACGAACCTCAGCTCCCAGGCCTCCATGGTGCTGCTTTTCATCGGGCTGTTCCTTTACAGCCAGACCCTCTTCGGCATCGGCATCCTGCTGTTCTCCGTCACCACGTTTTTCCAGCTGGTGACGCTGCCGGTGGAGTTCAATGCCTCCCGCCGGGCCATGGAGACCATCGAGAGCCAGGGCCTTTTGGACGCGGAGGAGGCCCAGGGGGCGGGGCGGGTGCTGAAGGCCGCCGCCATGACGTATGTTGCCGCGCTCCTGACATCCCTTCTGCAGCTGCTGCGCTTCCTTCTCATCTTCCTGGGCCGGGGCGGCGGGAATGACCGCCGGGGAGGCCGAAGATGAGGGAGACGAAACCCACCGCCCGCTCCGCCGCCCTCCGGGTCTTGCAGCAGATGGATCGCGCCGCCGCCTGGGCGGACGCGGGACTGGACGCGGAGCTCCAGCGCAGCGGCCTTGCGGGGCAGGAGGCGGCTCTCGCCGCCCGCCTGGTCTACGGCGTGCTGCAGAACCGGGCGCTGCTGGATCACTACCTGGGGGCCTACTGCTCCCAGAAGATCGACCATCTGCAAAAACCCCTGGCGGATATCCTCCGCCTGGGGGCCTATCAGATCCTGTTTCTTGACCGGGTGCCGGACAGCGCCGCGGTGAGCACTTCCGTGGAGCTCTGCCGGGAGTTCGGCCGGGGCCAGGCTTCCGGGCTCGTAAACGCCGTGCTCCGGAAGGTGGCCGCCAACCGGGAAAATCTGCCCCCGGTGCCGGAGCGGGACGCGGTCGCGTACCTATCCACCCGGTACAGCCATCCCAAGTGGCTGGTGCGGCGGCTGCTGGCGCTCCTGGGCCGGGAGGAGGCGGAGGCCTTCCTCCGGGTGGACAATGCCCCGGCCCCCATCACCGTCCAGACCAATACCCTGTTGACCACGCCGGAGGCCCTGCGGGAATCCCTGGAGGCCGAGGGCGTCCGGGTGGCGCCGGGTCTTCTGCCCGGGAGCTTCCAGCTCCGGGGCACCGGGAACCTGACGAAGCTCAGCGCTTTCCAGGCGGGGCTCTTCCAGGTGCAGGACGACGCGGCGGCCCTGGTCACCGAGGCCATGGGCCTTCGGGGCGGGGAGCGGGTGCTGGATGTCTGCGCCGCCCCCGGCGGAAAGAGCTTCCGCTGCGCCGTGGCCATGGGGGACAAGGGCCGGATCGTGGCCTGCGACCTCTATGAGAATAAGCTCCGCCGGATCGAGATGGGTGTAAAGCGACTTCACTTGACAGCCATTGAAACAGCGGCCCTGGACGGCCGCAGCTTCCGCCCGGAGTGGGAGGAGAACTTCGATGTGGTGCTGGTGGACGCCCCCTGCTCGGGCCTTGGCATCATCCGCAAGAAGCCGGAGATCCGCTACAAGAAGGCGGACAATCTCTTCGCCCTGCCGGTGGTGCAGACGGCGATTTTGGAGAACGCCGGGCGCTACGTGAAGCCCGGCGGGCTGCTGCTTTACTCCACCTGCACCATTCTGCCGGAGGAGAACGGCCAGGTGACGGACGAGTTCCTGGCCGGGCACCCGGACTTCCGCCGGGAGGGCTTTTCCCTGCCCACCGGGGAGATCCCGGAGGGACAGATCACCCTCTGGCCCCAGCGGCAGGGGACGGACGGCTTCTACATCTGCCGCATGAGGAAAGCAACATGAATGACATCCGATCCATGACCCAGCAGGAGATCACGGATATGCTCCGCTCCCTGGGGGAGCCCGCCTTCCGGGGCAAGCAGCTCTTCTCCTGGCTCCAGAAGGGGGCGGAGAGCTATGACGAAATGACGAACCTCTCCAAGTCCCTGCGGGAAAAGCTGCGGGAGACCTGCACCCTGACGCCGCCCAAGGTGGCACGGCGGCAGACCTCCCGGCTGGACGGAACGGTGAAGTACCTCTGGGAGCTGGCGGACGGCAACTGCATCGAGTCCGTCCTGATGCAGTACCACCACGGGAACACCGTCTGCATCTCCTCCCAGGTGGGCTGCCGGATGGGCTGCGCCTTCTGCGCCTCCACCATCGCGGGGAAGGTGCGGGATCTCACGCCGGGGGAGATGCTGGATCAGGTGATCTTCGTTCAGAAGGACTCCGGCCTCCCGGTCTCCAACATCGTTTTGATGGGTATCGGTGAGCCCATGGATAACCTGGACAACGTGCTCCGCTTCCTGGAGCTCGTGAACCATCCGGAGGGGCAGAACATCGGCATGCGGCATATCTCCCTCTCAACCTGCGGCGTGGTGCCGGGCATCGACCGCCTGGCGGAGCGGGATCTGCAGCTGACGCTCTCCGTCTCCCTCCACGCGCCGGACAGCGAGACGAGATCCCGCATCATGCCCGTGAACCGGGCCTGGGACGTGGAGGAGCTCTTCCGGGCCTGCCACCGCTATTTTCAGAAGACCGGGC
>CAKTSC010000055.1 GCA_934597465.1 uncultured Dysosmobacter sp. | reverse complement strand
GTCCAGTCGGAGTGGATGTCGCCGTTCTGCTTGATGAGGATGTCGTAGAGGATGTCGTAGGTGACGCCGTCGGTGGGGTCGGTCTCCACGATGGTGGAGTAGGGCAGGGTCTTGTGATAGGTCAGCTCCATGCCCTTGTAGTCAAAGTGGAAGCCGCAGCGCATCCGGCAGCCGTCCAGCCCCGTATAGGTGGAGATGGCCTTGAGGTCGTGGAGGATCTTGTCCCCCTCCTGGTCGTAGAGGTTCTCCGGGGTAGTGGCGGTGTAGTCGAAGCGGAACTGGATGTTGGCGCCGGGGATGGGGAGGAACCGCTCCAGGAAGGGCACCAGGTTCTCGGCGGGATAGTTTTTGTAGAGCACGCAGTTGATGCGGAAGGGCACCGCCAGCCGCCGCAGCAGGCTGTCGTTGGACTCCACCACATAGTGCTGCATGTGGCGGGAGACGTTGATGCAGGTGATCTTGCCGCGGTTGCGCTGGGTGAAGGCCACGATGTCATCCTCGCTCTGGTGCTCGAAGACCGGCAGGGTGGTGTTGATGAACACCCGGTGGGTAGTGGGGATCTCATCCAGCATCCGCTGCAGGGCCTGGATGTCGGAGAAGGGCTCACCGCCGGTGAAGACGAAGTCGCAGCGGGGCGTGATGGCGTCCATCCGGCGGATGCTCTCCAGGATCTTCTCCAGGGAGAAGCCGGTCATGTCGGCGTACTCCTCCTTGTTGATGCAGAAGGGACAGTGGTTCTTGCAGTCGTAGGGGACGAAGATGGTGACGGTAGCGCCGCCTTCTCTGGTTTTGTAAGGATGACTCATGTCGTTCGCCTTTCCTCTTGTTGACGTTTGGGGTCTCAAAAACCCGGCCGATCCATCCCTGCCGCGAAGCGGCGGGGAAGTCCTCTGACCGGCCGGAGATATCAAAAAAACTTTTCGTGGATATCGAAAGCTATTTTAATCGATTTTTTTTGACAGGTCAAGGAAAAACTATATTTTCACAAACCCGCCGCCCCTGCGGCCCCGCCCATTCCGGGAACTGGAAGATAATGGAAGTCACTTTCCGGGGCGGAAGGCCGTCCCTCCGCCCCGGAAAGCCCCCGGCCGGGGAAAGACGCCCCTCCGGGGGCTGGACTGGGAGAGCAAAGGATGGTATAATATCCTATTCCGTAATCTTGATGCCGCCTCCCGGGGCACAGCTTTCCCCGCAGGGAGGGGAACCATCCGCCGTCCGGCGGGAAGGAGAACGCCATGACCGACATCCTGAGCCGCCCCCTGGCGGCCCTGACCGCCTTCCTGGCGGCGAACCCCGCCGTGGGGAACTGGTACAGCGCCGCGGTGCGCTTCCTCTTCCCGGTGCTGGCGGTGCTGATCCTGCTGCGGGCCCTGCGCTCGCTGCTGCGCCTGCCCACCACCCCCGAGACCTGGGCCCAGCTGAGCCTGCCCAACGGCAGCGCCATCCCCCTGACCCACTGGGAGAATACCCTGGGCCGGGGCGCCTCTGCCGATGTGCGGCTGAACTTCCCCAGTGTCTCCCGCCAGCACGCCGCCATCTGCCGGGACAGCGAGGGGGCCTGGACGGTCTACGACCTGGGCTCCAAGGGCGGCACGGCGGTGAACGGCCAGGCGGTGACGGAGTCTGCCCCCCTGAAGCTGGGGGATACCGTGACCCTGGGTGGCGTGCCCCTTTTGTTCCTGCCCCAGACCGTGGGGGAGCAGGAGGAGCTGGAGCGCCGCCGGAAGGCCGAGCAGCCCGCGGCCCTCTGGCCCTCCTTCCTCTGGCTGACGCTCTTCCAGCTTCTGACCTGCCTCCAGCTCATCGCGGCGGCGGGGGAGGGGGCCAGCCCCGCCCTGCCCTTGAGCTTCCTGGCCCTGACACTTCTCATGTGGCTCTACTACGCCGCCCTGCGCCTCACCGGCACCGTGGGCTTTGAGATGGAGACCGTGGCCTTCTTCCTCTCCACCCTCTCTCTCTCGGTCACGGCCTCCTCCGCCCCCGGCTCCGTCCCCAAGCAGCTCCTCTCGATCCTGCTGGGCCTGGGCCTCTTCCTGGGCCTGGGGGTCTTCCTCCGGGATCTGGAGCGGGTGAAGAAGCTCCGCTGGCTCATGGCCGCCGGGGCCATCGCCCTTCTCGCAGGCACGCTGCTGCTGGGCCAGCGGAAGTACGGCGCCACCAACTGGATCAGTTTGGGCGGCATGTCCTTCCAGCCCTCGGAGATCGCCAAGATCTGCTACATCTTTGCGGGCTCCGCCACGCTGGAGCGGCTCTTCCGCCGCCGGAACCTGACCCTTTTCATCGTCCTCACCGGCGGCTGCATCGGGCTTCTGGCCCTGATGAGCGACTTCGGCACCGCCGCCATCTTCTTTGTGACGTTCCTGGTCATCGCCTACCTCCGCTCCGGGGACTTCGCAACGCTCGGCCTCATCTGCGGCGGCGCGGCCTTCGGCGCGGGCATCGTGCTGAAGTTCAAGCCCTACATCCTCAGCCGCTTCGCCTCCTGGGGCCACGCCTGGCAGAATACCACCTCCGGCGCGGGCTACCAGCAGAGCCGGGCCATGTCCGCCGCCGCCAGCGGGGGCCTTGTGGGCGTGGGGGCCGGGAACGGCTGGCTCCACCGGGTGGGGGCCGGGGATACCGACCTGGTCTTCGGCATGCTCTGCGAGGAGTGGGGCCTGCTCATCGCGGTGCTGGCCGTTCTGGCCATCGTGACCCTGGCGGTCTTCGCCGCCCGGAGCTGCCGCTCCGGCCGCTCCAGCTACTATACCATCGCCGGCTGCGCGGCGGCGTCCCTCATGGTCTTCCAGACCTGCCTCAATGTCTTCGGCGCCATGGATTTGCTGCCCCTCACCGGTGTCACCTTCCCCTTCGTCTCCAACGGCGGCAGCGCCATGATGGGCTCCTGGGGCCTCCTGGCCTTCCTGAAGGCCACGGACACCCGGGAGAACGCCAGCTTCGCCACCAGCATGCGCCAGCGGCGCAGGCTCCAGGCGGAGGCCCGCCGCCGGACGGAGCCGGTGGGGGATCCCTTCGCCGGGGAGCGCCCGGCGGGAGAGGAGGATGCCCATGCGGAAGATTGAACGCCGGGCCCTGATCTGCAAGGCCCTGGCCCTGCTGCTCTCGGCGGGCCTGCTGGTTTTCGTGGTGCGCTGGTTTACCAGCGGGGGCCGCTGGGCGTCGGCCTCCTTCAACCGCCACCTCTACAACAGCGCCGGGCAGCTTGCCAGCGGCAGCGTCCTGGATCGGGACGGGGATGTCCTCAGCTGGACGGAGAACGGGGAGCGCAAGTGCTATGACGGCGAGACCGTCCGCAAGGCCACCCTCCACACCGTGGGGGATCTCCAGGGCAGCATCGCCACCGGCGTCCTGCGCACCTATGCCGACGCCCTCACGGGATACAGCCTTTTGAACGGCGCTTACGGCGCGGAGCAGGGTCGCTCCCTCTATCTCACCATCGACGCCTACTATAACTACGTCGCCTACCAGGCCCTGAACGGCCGCAGGGGGGCCGTGGCGGTCTATAACTATAAGACCGGGGAGATCCTCTGCATGGTCTCCGCCCCCAGCTACGATCCCCTCCGCGTGCCGGAGGACATCGAGACCAACGAGCGCTATGAGGGGGCCTACCTCAACCGCATCCTCTCCGCCACCTTCACCCCCGGCTCCGTCTTCAAGACCGTCACCCTGGCGGCGGCCCTGGAGACCCTCCCGGACGCGGAGAGCCGCACCTACCACTGTGACGGCAGCGCCGTCATCGGCGGCGAGACCATCGTCTGCTCCGGCACCCACGGCGACCAGACCCTGGAGGAGGCCTTCGCCCACTCCTGCAACGTGGCCTTCGGCCAGCTTGCCGCCGAGCTGGGCGGCGAGACGCTCCAGCGCTACGCCGAGAAGGCGGGCCTCACCTCCAGCTACTCCGTCAGCACCGTGGATACCGCCCGGGGCCGTTTCGACCTCGCGGGCCTGGACGAGGGGCAGCTTGCCTGGAGCGGTGTGGGCCAGGGGAACGACCTGGTGAACCCCTGCGCCATGATGGTCTGGATGGGGGCCATCGCAAACGGCGGCAAGGCCGCCGTGCCCTACTACGCCGAGCGCACGGTGGACTTCCTGAGCATCCCCCGCTCCCTCCACCATAGCGCCAATACCGGCCGCCTGGTGTCCGCCGATACCGCGCAGCGCCTGACGGAGCTCATGGCCAACAACGTGGACGTGAGCTACGGGGCCTCCCGCTTCCCCAATATGGAGCTCTGCGCGAAGTCCGGTACCGCCGAGGTGGGGGAGGGCAAGAGCCCCCACGCCTGGTTCGTGGGCTTCCTCCGGAATGAGGACGCCCCCTACGCCTTCGCCGTCCTGGTGGAGAACGGGGGCGGCGGGGCCTCCGTGGCGGGCAGCGTGGCCGCCAAAGTCCTGGATCCCATCGTCAACGGCTACCGATGAGAGAAAACGCCGCCTGCGGGCGGGGAAAAGGAGCGCTTCCATGGAAAAATTCTTCCTTCAGACCATCCGTGCCATCCACCGGGGGCAGATCATCTCGGCTCTCGGCATCGTGGCCTACTTCCTCCTCTGCGCCGTGAAGGCCCCGGAGCCCGTCATCGCCGTGGTGCTGGTGCTCTTCACCCTCTTCGCCGTCTGGGTGCTGCTGAGCGTCATCGCCCACCCCGACCGCACGGAGATCAGCTACAACATCACCTGGGGCCAGAGCGCCGTGACGCTGATCCTCTTCGCCGTGATGTATCTCACCATCAGGAGCCTCATTTGAGAAGAAGCGAGGGAGCGGGCGGAAGCCCGCTTCCTTTTTGGAGTCCCCGCGGGGAGGACGCTCTCCTTTCAAAAAAATATCCCTTGCGGGGAAGGCAATTCCGCATTACAATGGGGAAAATGAGACCGGCAGGAGCCGGAGGGAGGAATCGTTATGGCAAAGATCACCGTCAACGCCATGGGGCAGCAGTGCCCTATCCCCGTGGTGCAGGCCACCCGGGCGCTGGAGGGCATGACCGAGCCGGGAACGCTCACCGTCCTGGTGGATAACCTCACCGCCACGGAAAACCTCCGCCGCATGGCGGCGGGGCACCGGCTCACCGCCAGCGTGGAGCAGAAGGGGGAGCGGGAGTTCGTGGTCACCATCCCGGTGGCAAAGCCCCTGGAGAAGGCCGCCGCCCCGGCGGCGGAGCCGGTGTGCGTCCCCTGCGGGGAGGGCGGACTGGTCGTCGCGGTGGACACCGACGCCATGGGCCGCGGCAGCGACAAGCTGGGCAAGACCCTGATGAAGGGCTTCCTCTTCGCCCTGGGCCAGCTGCCCCAGCCCCCCAAGACCGTCCTCTTCTATAACGGCGGCGCCCACCTCACCTGTGAGGGTTCTGCCTCCCTGGAGGATCTCCGGGCTCTCGCGGAGAAGGGCACTGAGATCCTGACCTGCGGCACCTGCCTCAATTACTACGGCCTTACGGAGAAACTGGCCGTGGGCGGCGTCACCAATATGTACGCCATCGTGGAGGCCCTGGCCAACGCCGGGAAGGTCATCAAGCCGTGATCTACCTGGACAACGCCGCCACCACGGTGGGGAAGCCCCCGGTGGTGGCGGAGGCGGTGCTCTCGGCCCTGGGCAGCTTCGGCAACAGCGGCCGGGGGGCCTACGGCGAAGCCCTGGACGCCGGGCGCTGTATCTACGAGACGCGGCTGCTGCTGGGGGAGCTCTTCCGCTGCCCGGCGGATCATGTCTGCTTCACTCCCAACTCCACCGCCGCCCTGAATACCGCCATCGCGGGCCTCCTGTCCCCCGGGGATCACGTGATCTCCACGGACTGGGAGCATAACTCCGTCCTCCGCCCCCTGTACCGATTCCGCGCCCAGGGGGGCGCGGTGGACTTCCTCCCGGCAGACCGGCAGGGGCGGCTGGACTGGGACACCCTGCCGGGGCTCCTCCGGCGGGAGACGAAGGCTGTGGTCTGCACCCACGCCTCCAACCTCACCGGGGACGCTCTGGATCTCCGCCGGATGGGGGCTTTCTGCCGGGAGCACGGCCTTCTTTTGGTGGTGGACGCCTCCCAGACGGCGGGCCTGCTGCCCATCGACATGGAGGACATGGGCATCGATGTTCTCTGCTTCACCGGGCACAAGAGCCTGATGGGGCCCCAGGGCACCGGCGGCCTCTGCGTCCGCCCGGGGGTGGAGATCTGTCCCCTCCTCACCGGCGGCACCGGCGTCCAGAGCTACCGGGAGACCCAGCCGGAGGCCTATCCCACCCGCCTGGAGGCCGGGACGCTGAACGGCCACGGCATCGCCGGGCTCCGGGCGGCCCTGCGCTTCCGGCGGGAGGTGGGCCGGGAAGCGATCCTGGCCCACGAACTGGGCTTGGCCCGGCACTTTTATGAGCGGGTTCGGGACATCCCCGGTATCCGCCTCTACGGGGACTACGCGGCGGCGGAGCGAGCCCCCATCGTGGCCCTGAACCTGGGGGACGCCGACTCCGGCGCGGTGGCGGACGCCCTCTGGGAGCGCTGGGGCATCGCCGTCCGCCCCGGGGCCCACTGCGCTCCCCGGCTCCACCGGGCCTTGGGCACGGAGGCGCAGGGCGCGGTGCGCTTCTCATGGTCGTACTACAATACGGAGGCGGAGACGGACGCCGCGGTCTCCGCCCTCCGGCAGCTGGCGGAGGAATGAGCATGGAGCAGCGGGAATGGCTCCTCCTCACCTTCGCCGCCACCGCCGCCGCCATGGCCATGGAGCGGCTCTGCCGGGAGCGGGGCCTGCCCGGGCGGCTGATCCCGGTGCCCGGGAGCCTTCGGGCGGGCTGCGGCCTCTGCTGGCGGGCCCCGGCGGAGAGCCGGGAGGCCCTGGAGGCCCTGGTGACGGAGGAGCGCCTGGCCGTGGACGGCATCTATTTGCGGACAATGTGAAAGGGGGGAGACCCATGCGGGGAAAGAGCCGCTGCGAGGACTGCCAGTTCTTCGACTACGACGAGGAGACGGACAGCAACTACTGCACCCAGGACTTGGACGAGGACGAGATGGAGCGCTTCCTCCGCGCCGCCGCCGACGCCTGCCCCTACTACAAGCCCGGCGACGACTATGAGACGGCGCGGCGGCAGTAAGGTCACGGCCGCCTGGCCGTGGGGATTGAAACATGGCCGGGGGCGGTGTCGCCCTCATCGGCACGACCTATGAAAAAAGGAACCGCCCGGGGGGCGGTTCCTTTCTTTCTGAGGCGGGGAGGAGTTCTTGAATTTCCGCCGTCAATTAAGGAGCAAAATGAAATTTCCCAAGGGCGCTTTCGGCGAACGTGCATAAAAGCTGCGATGGGGTCACCACACAAACGTACGGCAGCCCGCTGTGATCTCGCACGAACTGCATTCCTTCCCATGTTCCCGCTTTGGGGATGATCGCAGTCATTCTTTTGCAGGGGCCTGTCCGTTACCATCGGCAGCTGATGCGGAAACAGGGCGGCACCGTTCCGTTCCGCCTGCGATTTGAGCGGCGATCGGCACTGGCTGCGCTGCGCCCGGATAATCTTCCTTGGTGATCATCATGTGGAGGAAACCGTTTTCCACCCCGAGTTCCTGAAAGCCTGCTTTGCGATGGGTCTCCCGTGCGGCGATCCGGGCAGCCTCGAAGTAGTTATGGATCCTGGCTATACCGCAGACACGGAAAGCGTGATCCAGCATCCGCTTCAACGCAGGAACGGCATAACCCTTGCCTCGGAAGGGGGCATAGATCACGATGCCCATATCCCACCGATCCTGTTCAGAAGTATAGTGGAAGTTCACATCACCGATCCATACGCCGTCGGAGCTGCGCTTGATATATGCATAGAAACGATCCGGCTCATTTCCGACCCATTCGTCGTACCAATCGGCAAGAGCTTCGTCCGGGCAGTCGATGCAGCCGGTGTCC
>CAKTSC010000054.1 GCA_934597465.1 uncultured Dysosmobacter sp. | reverse complement strand
CCCCCGTCCCCCGCAGGCCGTAGGGGCCGATGCCCACATCGGCCCTTCCCCCGTCCCCCCAACGCCAAAAAAACCGGCCCCGGCTCATACGAGCCGGGGCCGGATCTTTGCTTTTCCCGTTCAGGCGCGAACCTGACGGTTCAGGCAGGGAGTAAAGGAATCAGAGATTCGATTACTTGTGGACGATGACCAGGACGGCCTCGTGCTTGGCGTTCTCGTAAACGGTGACGGTAGCCTCGGCCACGACATCGTTCAGAGTGCCGGCGCTGTAACCGTTGGCATCCTTCACGTAAACGGCAGTGTTGGCGTTCAGAGTGAAGATGTTGGCAGCGTTAGCAACCACCAGGTTCTCATCGATAACGGCATTGACAGTCTTCTCAGAGACGGCAGCGGTCTTGACCTCGCCGATCTGCTCGAAGTAACCATCAGCGTCCAGCTTGTACTCGACGTAAGCGCCGTTGGTGGGAACCTGAGCGTTAGCGGACTTAACAGGCAGGGTGATCTCCTTGCCGTTGAAGGCCTTGATGGTGTAGACGATGTCATCGCCAACCAGCTCGGAAACGATGCGGTTGTCGGTGATGATGGCGGTCAGGCCGGTGGTCTCGGTGCCGACCAGCTTGTCAGCGACGAAGACCAGATCCACGGTGTTGTTGGCGCCGGGGATGACAAAAGCGCTGGTAGCGTCGCTCTTGGCGTTCTTATAGCCGTCGACGACCTTGGTGCTCAGAGCGGTGATCTTGCCCTCAGTCGTGGTAGCGTCAACGAAGACGTACTTGGTGCTGCTGGTGGGATAGTTGTCGCCGTACTTGTTCAGCTTGCCGTTCAGGACGACCTGAGTGGCAGTCACGGCAGAGCCGATGGTCTCGAACTCACCCTTGGCGTTGATGACGTAGTTCCAGACGCCCAGGTCGATCTGATCAGCGACGGTAGCGGAAGCGGTGGTGCCGTCGGCCTTCACGAAGTAAGCGGTGTAAACGATCTTGTCCTTGACATAGACACCGTTCACATAGCTGCCAGTGATGGTCTTGGAATCCACAGCGTAGACATAGGCATACAGATCGGAGCTGACGCCCTTGGTGGCGTTCATGTCGATGATGGTGGAACCATCATAGCTCAGGGTGAAGACGCCCTTGGACTTGACGCCCAGATCCGCGAGCTTCGCGATGCCCCTGTCATAGGAGTAGTTCTTGCCGTCAACGGTGACGGTGGTGCCGACCTTGCGGGTGACAGTGCCCTCGACGGTCTCAGCAGCAACAGCATCAACAATAGCACCGTCAACGAGGGTGTAGAGAACCTGATCGTTCCTGGCGAACAGATCGGTCACATAGTCCTTGCCAGCGATGGTGACATAGCGGGCGGCGTCGCCCTTGGCGGGAGTCACGTTGCCGACAGTGCCCAGCTGATAGTCAACGCGGTACACATCGTAGTCCAGGCCAGTGGTCTTGGACTCATAGATGTAGGTAGCGCTGTTGTAGTTGGTGGAGAAACGGGCCTCGGTGGTGTAGTTGACAGTCTTGCTGACCTTGACGGAGGTCTCAGCGCCAACGCGCTTGAGGGTGACGGCGGCATCGTTCTTGGCCATGCCCAGATCGTCAGCGATCATCTTGCCGGTGACCTTGCCCTTGTAGCTCAGGACGGGGGTCTTGGCGATGGTGACGTTCTTCTTGCCAGCGGTGTACTTGGTGGCGGGACGTTCAAGAGCGTCCTTAGAGTCGCTCTTCGTCAGACCGAAGGCATCAGCCAGAGGAGCGCCATCCTCATGCAGGGTAGCGCCAACAACGATCTCGGCGCCGTTGATGGTGACCTTGCTGCCGCCGGTGTAGTAAGCGGTGTTCAGGAACAGAGCGTTGAAGGCATAGAGGCAGGCCTCTTCACGGGTAGCGGCCTTGGCGCCGACAAAGGTGGTGCCGTCAGCCAGGCCCAGCTTCTTGACAGTCAGAGCGACCTTGGTGGCAAAGTTCTTGCCGGTGTAGTCGGTGGTGTCATAGCCCAGGACGCCGATCAGCATCTTCATGAAGGCGTTGCCGGTCAGGGTGCCAGCGGGACGGAAGGTGCCGTCGGCATAACCGGTGATGATACCCTCGCTGGCGCAGTAAGCGATAGCGCCGGAGAAGACGTTGGTAGCGGGGACATCCTTGAAGGGAGTCTCGCTGCCCTTCAGAGCATCAGCAACAGCGGGGGTCAGCTTGATGTTGGTGATGATCTTGGCGGCGGCGCCGCGGGTCAGGTTGGCGGTGGGCCGGAAGGTGCCGTCGGAATAACCGCCGACAACGCCCAGCATGTCCATCACCTTGACAGCAGCTTCGTGCTGAACCTTGCTGTCATCGGTGAAGTCCGTGGCGCCGGCGCTGATGGTGACCAGAGACATGGTCATAACCAGAGCCAGAACCAGAGAAAGGAACTTCTTCATATGGTTTCCTCCTTTAAAATTTACCGCCCGAATGGGTCGGCATTGTCTTGAACGGGAGGAGTGGTCACGCCGCCCCGGATGTCACCGGCGCACATACCGTGGCATGCCGGACCCGTATCTGCTCCGGGGTCAGGGGCGGAGGGGCTATCCCTCACGTTCAAGAGGCATGATACCAGACCCCAACTCGAATTTCAACCCCCCCGCCCCAAACGTAACCGAACTGTAACATTCCCCCGCCGGCCCTCTCGCCGCAACGATCCCCCTTGACACCAGCCGAAAACCCGCTATAATAAAACGTAGAAAGGCGCTGCGACAAGCGGTTGGCCCGGATACGAAGAGTTAGTTAGGAAAACCTAAGAAACCGTCACCGTGCCGGGTGGCGGTTTCTGCTTTTCAGCTCTCTCACGCAGATCGAAACGGAGAATCTCCGCCGGATATGGAAAGTGATCGGAAGAAACATGAGCCTCACCCCCTCTCGGGTGGTGTGGCCAACCGCCTGCCGTTGTGCAGCGCCTAAAATTATCCTATCACGTTCGACAAATTCTGACAACCCCCAAAACGAGAAACCCCCGCTCCCCCGGAGCGGGATCCCAAAGGAGGCCCCCATGGACACCACCCACCCCGCCTTCACCGGGCGCTACGCCCGTTTCGCCCCCCTGCTCTCCCGGCTGGACAGCCTGCCGGAGGGCGCGATCCTGGCCATCGACGGCCGCTGCGCCAGCGGCAAGAGCACCCTGGCCGCCCTGCTGGCGGAGGAGTACGCCTGCCCCCTCTTCCACCTGGATGATTTCTTCCTCCGCCCGGAGCAGCGGACGCCGGAGCGCTTCGCCCAGCCCGGCGGCAACGTGGATCGGGAGCGCTTCCTGGCGGAGGTGCTGGAGCCCCTGCGCCGGGGCGAGACGGTGCGCTTCCGCCGCTTCGACTGCGGCAGCCTCACCCTGGAGCCGGAGCGCGCCGTGGCCCCCGGGCGGCTGAACATTGTGGAGGGGGCCTATGCCATGCACCCGGAACTGGCCCCGTACTATGCCTGCTCCCTCTTCCTGCACGTCTCGCCCCAGGAGCAGCGCCGCCGCATCCTGGCGCGCAACGGCGGCCGGGCGGAGATGTTCTTCACCCGCTGGATCCCCTTGGAAGAGCGCTACTTCCGGGAGCTGAACGTGGAGGCACGCTGCGACCTCCGCATCTCCACCGACGAACAGCCCGAATAAGCCGAAAAGGGAGAGCCCGCCGGGCTCTCCCTTAGCTTTTCGCCTCCGCCGCGAACTGCCGCCCGGTGTGGTCGATGGTGTAGTCCCCGGTGAGCAGGATCTCGCTGATGGGCACGATCCGGTAGCCCTGGGCCAGCAGGTAGTCCAGGATCCCCGGCAGGGCCTCCGGCGTGTGCTCCCCGGCGTTGTGGAAGAGCACGATGGAGCCGGGCCCCACCCGCTTCGTGACCCGCTCCGTGATCTCCGCCGCCGAGATCCCCTTCCAGTCCAGGCTGTCCACATCCCACTGGATGGGCTCCATCCCCATCCCCCGGATGGCCGTGATCACGTGGTCGTCGTACTCCCCGTAGGGGCAGCGGATCAGCGTGGGCCGGACACCGGTGAGGGCCTCGATCTTGTCGTTGCTGGTGTTGATGTCCGCCACGATCTCCTCCGTGGACATGGAGTTGTAGTGCCCGTGGGCGTTGGAATGGCTCATGAGCTCGCAGCCGCTCTCCACGATGGCTCGGGCCTGCTGGGGGTATTGATCCGCCCAGTTCCCCACCACGAAGAAGGTGGCCTTCACGTTGTAGCGCGCCAGCACATCCAGGATGCTCTGGGTGTTGTCCGCCCCCCAGGCGGCATCAAAGCTGATGGCGCAGATCTTCTCCGGCCGGTCGACGCAGTAGATGGGCAGCGGCCGGTCTGCCTGATAGCCGAAGGCGGGCCAGGCGGCCAGATACGCCGCCATCCCCAGTCCCAGCGCCGCCGCCAGCACGGAGGCAAGGCGCGGCTTCCGCAGCAGCTTCATGGAAAACTCCCCCTTTCGGGGAAAGCCTATGCGCCCGCGCCCCGGTTTATCCACTTGCGCCGCCGGGCCATCCGTGGTAACATGGGAAAAAACGAAGGAGGCCACCCCATGAAGAAAGCCGTCATTTACCTCGCCCCCGGCACGGAGGAGTGCGAGGCCCTGCTCTGCGCCGATCTCCTCCGCCGGGCGGAGGTGGAGGTCACCCTGGCCGCCGTGGGCGGCTCCCGGGAGCTCACCACCAGCCACGGCGTCACCCTCCGGGCGGACGCCCTGGCGGAGGAGACGGACGCCGCCGCCCAGGATCTCCTGGTGCTCCCCGGCGGCTGGCCCGGCGCCAGGCACCTGGAGGACTCCCCCGCCGTCCAGGCCGCCATCCGGGCCTTCGCGGCGGAGGGGAAGCCCATCGCCGCCATCTGCGCCGCCCCCTCCATCCTGGGGCACCTGGGCCTGCTCCGGGGCCGCCGGGCCACCGCCTTCCCCAGCTTCCGGGATCAACTCACGGGTGCCGTCCTGACGGAGGGTGACGTGGTGCGGGACGGCCCCTACCTCACCGCCCCGGGCCTGGGCGCCGCCATCCCCTTCGCCCTGGCCCTGGTGGAGACCCTCCGGGGCCCCGCCGCCGTCAAGGACGTGGCGGAGCGCATCGGCTGGCATCACCCCTGACCCCAACAGAAAAAACGGCGTGACCTCCCGGTCACGCCGTTTTCCTGTCAGGGGAGCCCCGCGATCCGGCGGAAAGGGGAGCCCGGCCCGGCAAGCCCGACCCCGCCGCCGTCAGCCCTGCTCCCCGTACTTCCCTTCCATCTCCCGCGTGTCCGCCGAAAGCAGCGCCAGCGCCCGCGCTTGGGCGCGGGCAAGCTCCGCCTGCTCCGACCCCGCGAAGCCGCGCCGGATCCTCGCGGAAGCCGCCGCGTGGCTGTCCCCGGCCCTGCCTTCCTCCGCCTCCGCCAGGAACTTCTGCAGCAGCCCCGGATCGTGGGAATAATGGAGCTCCACCAGCTTCGCCCGGTATTCCAGCTCCGCCGGGGTGATCCCCGGGAAGCGCTTCATATCCACGGCATGCTGCGCCTCGTGCTTCAGAAGGGAGACCCGGAACCGCTCGCTCTCCCGGTCATACGCCTGCTCCACGCAGTTGATGGTGCCGTCCGGCGATGCCCAGCCCCCCGTGCCGAAGCGGCCGAAGGTCAGGTAATCCATCCAGCCGCGGAATACGAAGCCCTTCAAGAGGTTGACGGTATACTCCGCCGTCCCGTCCGGCAGCTCCACCCGGTAACGGGTGGGAACGGTCTCCCGCCAGATATAGGGGCCGTAATACCCCTGGGTCTTTCCGAAGAGCGCGTGATACCCCTCCGCCTCGAAGAGTTCCCGCAGCCGCTCCGCCAGCGCCTCTTCCTCCGCCTCCGGCAGCGCCAGAAGCTCCCGCAGCCCGGCCCGCAGCCCCTCCGCGGCCTCCGCCTCCGGCAGGCCGCGGTAAAAGGTATCCCGGTAATAGACCTGGTACTCCCGCAAAATCCCGTTGAGCCGCTCCGAAACCTCAAACCTGCGGTACTCCTGCCTCTCAAAGATCGCCGTATACGCGGGAAGGATATCCCGGAACTCCTCATGCTCCCGCATAAAGGCGATGGCGCCCTTCATGTCGCCCTTGATAAAAAACTCACTGATCTCCATTTCCGCACCCTTTCTGTCACGATCGATCCGTCCCATTCCCCGGATACCGCTCCCGGGCAGCCCCCAGCAGCGCCTCCCGCTCGTTTTCAAGCCGCCCCTCCACCACCTCGTTGAGGAGGAAGTCCAGCGCCCCGCCGATCTCTCTTCCCCGGAACCCCAGATCCAGCATGTCCCGGCCGTTCACCGCCAGCTGCCGCAGGGAGAAGCAGGCGTCCTCCTGAAGGATGGCGTCCAGCCGCTCCAGCACCTCGTCCAGCCCTGCCGCCCGCTCCGCCCGGTATTCCGGGGCCTGGGCCAGGTTGTCCGCCCGCTGCAGCGCGATGAGCCGCCGCAGCCGCCCCTCCCCCAGTCGGCGCAGGAGCCGCCGCAGGTTCGCCTCCGGGATCCCCGGCAGGGGTGTGTCGTGCCGCCGGATGAGCTCCGTGACCTCCTCCCGCAAAGCGTTGGGGGCCCGGAGCCGGGCAAGCATGGCGTCCGCCCGCTCCGCGCTCTTGGCGGCGTGGCCGTAGAAATGCCCCACGCCGTCCGCGTCCAACGAGAAGCACTCCGGTTTCCCCACGTCGTGGAGGAGCGCGGCAAAGCGCAGGCTCTCCTCCCCCGGCACGGCGTCCAGGGCGTGAAGGGTATGCTCCCAGAGGTCATAGCAGTGGTGGAAGTTCCGCTGGTCGTAGCCCACCATGGGCAAAAGCTCCGGCCAGAAGACCCCGAAGACCTCCGGGAATTCCCGCAGCACCGCCGAGGGCCGCTCCGCCCCCAGCAGCTTCCGCAGCTCCATCAGGATCCGCTCCGGCGCGATGGCGGCGAGATCCCCCCGGGCCGCCGAGAGGGCCGCCGCCGTCTCCGGCTCGATGGCAAAGCCCAGCACCGCCGCGAAGCGCAGCCCCCGCAGGATCCGCAAAGCGTCCTCCCCGAAGCGCCGCGCCGGCTCCCCCACGCAGCGGATGCGCCCCGCCGCCAGATCCTCCCGCCCCCGGAAGGGATCCCGCAGCTCCCCCCGGAGGGACAGTGCCATGGCGTTGACGGTGAAATCCCGCCGGGCAAGATCCTCCTCCAGGGAGTCCGTAAAGCGGACGCTCTCCGGACGGCGGTGGTCGGTATAGACCCCGTCCCGGCGGAACGTCGTGACCTCCGCGTGGCCGCCGGGCCGCCGGACGGTCACCGTCCCGTGCCGCAGCCCCGTGGGCAGGGCCTCCGCCCCGAAGAGGCCCAGCACCTCCTCCGGCCGGGCGGAGGTGGTGATATCCCAGTCCTCCGGCTCCCGCCCCAAAAGGCTGTCCCGCACGCAGCCCCCCACGCAGAAGGCCGCGAACCCCGCCCCCTCCAGCGCTTCCAGGATCTCCCGCACATGCTCCGGCATGGTCATCATGGCTTCTCCCCCTTCTCGATCCTTCCATCATACCACGCCCCCCACCCCCGCGCAAGCCCGGCGCAAAACCTATCCCCTTCGCCGCCTTTCCCGTTGCATTTTCCTTTTTGCGGGATTATAATGAATTGTTAAACTATGCCGGGGGCTTTCCCCCGGCCAATCCCATAACCCCTCCCGCCCCTCCGGCGGGTCTCGGAAAGGAAGCGTCCCTATGATGAATAACCCCCTCCCCATCCGTGATTACCTGGTGCCCGGCAAGCGGGCCCACCTGGTCGGCATCGGCGGCGTCTCCATGTGCCCCCTGGCGGAAGTGCTCCGGGGCATGGGCCTTACGATCCAGGGCTCCGACATGAGCGAGGGCCCCTCCGTCCAGCACCTCAAGTCCCTGGGCATCCCGGTGGCCCACGGCCACAGCGCCGAAAACCTGGGGGACTGCGACTTCGTGATCCGCACCGCCGCCGTCCATGACAGCAACCCCGAGATCGCCGGGGCCGTGGCCCGGGGCATCCCGGTGTATGAGCGGGCCCAGGCCTGGGGCGCCATCATGCAGCGCTACCCCAACGCCCTCTGCGTCTCCGGCACCCACGGCAA
>CAKTSC010000053.1 GCA_934597465.1 uncultured Dysosmobacter sp. | reverse complement strand
CGCCTCACCACGGTGGATGTCCTCATGGCCCAGGGCCGGGAGATCGAGGCCGCCGGGGAGGAAGCCAGGCTCCGGGAACAGGCCGCCGAAGCCGCCCCCGAGACCTCCGACGATCCGGAACCCCCCGCCGCCCCGGATGCTCCGGAAGCCCCCAAGGCCCCGGACGCTCCGAGATCCCCGGACACCCCCGAGACCTGACCCCAAAAACGCCAAAAACCGCGCCGCCGGGCTTCCCCGGCGGCGCGGTTTTCTTCGTCCTCAGTCTTCAATGTCTTCAATGGTGATGCTCTCGATGACCGGCTGCTCCTCCGCCGGGATGGTGCCGTTGTCGTCTGTGGGCCGGGCGGCGGCGCAGACGGCGTCCACCACGTCCAGCCCCTCCGTCACATGGCCGAAGGCGGCGTACTCCCCGTCCAGGAAGCTGCAGTCCGCCTGGCAGATGAAGAACTGGCTGCTGGCGCTGTTGGGATCCTGGGCCCGGGCCATGGAGATGGTGCCCCGGCTGTGGGAGATGGGGTTTTCGATGCCGTTGCCGGCAAACTCCCCGGTGATGTTCTCCTCCGAACCGCCGGTACCGTTGCCCTTGGGATCGCCGCCCTGCATCATGAAGCCGTCCATGATCCGGTGGAAGGTGAGCCCGTCGTAGAAGCCGTCCTTCGCCAGCTTCACGAAGTTGGCCACGGTGATGGGGGCGCTGTCCCCGTCCAGCTCCAGGGTGACGGTGCCGTAGTCCCGGATGTCGATGACGGCGGTATACTTCCCGATGGGCTCCGCGGCGGAAGCCGCCCCGCTGCCGCCAGACGCGCTGCCGCCGCTCTGGGCGGGACTGCCGCAGGCGGCCAGGCTCAGGCAGAGGAGCAGCGCGGCGGCCAGGGCGGTGATATGCTTTCTCATAGTTTTCTCCTTTTCACCCCGGCGATCCGGGGGTGCTCCGCGCCCGCGGGCGCCCTCTCAGGATACCACAGCCGCCCCCGCCCGTCAACCGCCCCGCCGCCGGATACCCAAAGGCCGGAATTTGGCCCCCCGTTGCCCCTTTTCGTGCAGCACTCCCAAAGATCCCGCCTCCTATCGGGGGCACATCCCGCCAAAATCGTTGAAAAAGGAGAAAACATCGCCATGAAAAGCACGGAAAACCTGAAACTCAATCTCTACGAACCCACGGACTACGTCCTCCACGACCACTTCAACAGCGACAACCGGAAGCTGGACGCCGCCGTGACGGCGGCCCGCAGCTTCCACAAGCTCAGGGAGTTCACCGCCGCCGCCAGCGCCCGCAGGCAGACCTTTGACCTCTCCGGCATCCAGTGGGATCAGTGGCAGTACCTCCACCTGGACTTCCTTGCCCAGGCGGACTACGAGAGCACCTGCTATATGGATCTCTACTTCAACGGCGACGCCACCACCCACAACGTCTACTGGCACCAGGGGTACAGCAGCGGCGACGCCTGCACCCTGGCCCGGGTGCGGGCCAACGGCAGCGGCGACGCCAAGGCTGTCTGGGCCGACCGCATCACCCTGGAGGTGGGCTGTCAGGGCGACCGGGCCCTGCGCCTTCTCAGCAACGGCGGCATCGGCCGCCATGAGACCTTCCTCTTCCGCGACCTTCAGACCGTCACCGTGTCCATGCAGTCGGTGGACATCCTGGCGGGCGCGAAGCTCGTGGTCTGGGGCGAGGGCTGAGGCGGCGGAAACGTCAGGAAAAGGCAGGGCCGAAATGGCCCTGCCTTTTCCTGACCAAGCTCCGCAAACCCCTGTACTTCTGCGGAAAAACCGCCCGCCGCCCGCCGCTCGGGTCTTGTCAATTCCGGAGGAATCTGTTATACTAAATATTAGTTTTTGTTCTCTCCCCATATTCTATCCGGAAGGAGCCCAAGCCGCCCATGTTAGGTGACAAGATCCGCGAAGCACGAAAGAAGCAGCAATTCACCCTGAGCCAGCTTGCCGATGCCGCCGGCCTCACCGCCAGCTACATCTCCCAGGTGGAGCGTAACCTGGCGGAGCCCTCCATCTCCTCCCTGCGAAAGATCGCATCCGTCCTGCAGCTGCCCCTCTATCAGTTCCTGGAGGACGACCTCCCCCACACCCAGGTGATCCGGGCCGCCCAGCGCAAGCGCCTCATCCTGCCCGAGAGCAGCATCACCTATGAGTACCTCACCCCCACCAGCTCCGACCCCAGGGAGGCCCCCAAGCTGGAGCTCATCCTCTTCCGGCTGAACCCCCAGTGCTGGAGCCGCCAGGACTACGCCGTCCACGCCGCGGCGGAGGAGTGCATCACCCTCCTCTCCGGCCTGCTGGATGTGGACTGCGGCAGCGACACCTTCCGCCTGCGGGAGGGGGACAGCATCTACCTGCGCAGCAACCAGCCCCACCGGGTCTTTAACCCCGGCGGCGGCATGGCCGTGGCCCTCTCCTGCCTGACCCCGCCCGTCCATTGACCCTCCCCCGGCTCCGGCTCCGCCGGAGCCGTTTTTGTTTCGCCACTACATTTTTTACGTTTTCGGCACAATCTCCTCTTGACATTTCCCGGCGGGGCGTATACATTACAGTGCAGAAATACTTCATAATTTGTGGCGGAGCCACAAATCCAAGGAGGCGTTCCCATGAAGGAATATCACATCGCCCTGCTGGAGGGCGACGGCATCGGCCCGGAGGTCATCCGGGAGGGCCGCAAAGTGCTGGAGGCCGCCGCCCGGGCGGGCGGCATCTCCCTCCGCTTCCACGCCTACCCCTACGGGGCGGAGCACTACCTGAAGACCGGCGAGACCCTGCCGGACAGCGCCGTCCGGGAGTTCCGGGACAGCGACGCCATCTACTTCGGCGCGGCGGGTGACCCCCGGGTGGCCCCCGGCGTGCTGGAGGTGGGCCTCATCCTGAAGATCCGCTTCGACCTGGATCAGTACATCAACCTCCGCCCCATCAAGCGCTACCCCAACGTGGAGAGCCCCCTGAAGCGGGACGTGCCCATCGACTTCTACTGCGTCCGGGAGAACCTGGAGGACTTCTATAACGGCATGGGCGCCATCTTCCGCAGCAGCGGCGACCCCGCCGAGGCCCACCGCTGCGAGCTCGCCATGGATCGCGTCCCCTACCGGGCCCGCTTCTCCCTGGAGAGCCGCCTGGGCACGGCGGACGATTACGCCGTGGGCATGGGCATCATCACCCGGAAGAACACCGAGCGCACCATGCGCTACGCCTTCGACCTGGCCCGGGCCAAGGGCAAGACCCGCGTCACGGCCGTGGACAAGGACAACGTCATCCCCTTCATGTACGGCCTCTGGCGGGAAGTTTTTGAGGACGTGGCCCGGGACTACCCCGAGATCACCCATGACAACAACTTTGCCGACGCCTGCAATATGTGGTTCGTGAAGCAGCCGGAGAGCTACGGCGTGGTGGTGCTGCCCAACCTCATGGGCGACATCATCACCGACCTGGGCGCGGCCATCACCGGCGGCCTGGGCTTCGCCGCCGGGGCAAACCTGAACCCCCAGGGCGTCTCCATGTTTGAGCCCATCCACGGCTCCGCCCCCAAGTACCGGGGCCAGAACGTCATCAACCCCATCGCTACCATCCTCTCCGGCGGACTGCTGCTGGAGAGCATCGGGGAGCCGGAACTGGGCGCCCTCGTGGAGCGGGCCGTGGAAGAGGCCCTGCGCTCCGGCGCCATCCGCACCCGGGACATGGGCGGCAGCACCACCACCTCCCAGACCGGCGATGCCATCGCCGCCCAGGTGCTGGCCCTGGCCGGGAAGGCCTGACGCCTTCCCCCAACGATCTCGAAAAGGAGGATTCCCATGAAACGTTCTGAGATCCTGCGGGATTACATGCAGGCCCATCTCCCGGATTACCTCTCCGCCCTGGAGGGGGCCGTCCGCCGCGAGACCCCCACGGAGGGCAGCCGGGCCGACCTGGATGCCTGCCGGGCCTACTTCGCCCAGCTTTTCCGCACCGCCAACTTCCAGGTAACGGAGATCCCCAGCCTGGATCCCCGCTTCGCCCCCCACCTGCTGATGGAGTACGGCGCGGATGCCGGCTCCGCCGCCCGGGAAGTCCTCGCCTGGCTCTCCGCCCGTAGGGACAGCGACCCGCCGGAGACCTGGAGCCCCGGGCTGGGCGGCCGCTCCGGCCGGCTCCTCTTCGGCGGCCACTATGACACCGTCCACGAAAAGGGCCTCTTCCCCCGGCTCTGGGCCATCGACGGCGACCACGCCGTGGGCCCCGGCGTGCTGGACATGAAGAGCGGCGATGTGATGGTCTGGCTGCTGGGGAAGGCCTATCAGGATCTGGGCCTTCTGCCGGAGGGCAAGCGCATCGCCTTCCTCCTGACCTCCGACGAGGAGGCCGGGAGCTACGGCTCCAGCCCGCTCTACCGGCACCTTGCCTGCCGCAGCGAAGCCGCCTTCATCGTGGAGAGCAGCGTGGGCGTGGAGGGCGACTACATCGGCGGTCTCAAGTGCGGCCGCTACGGCCGGGGCAACTACACCTTCGAGGCCCACGGCACCCCCTACCACTCCGGCCTGGATCCCACCAAGGCCGAGAGCGGTCTCATTGAGCTGGCCAAGCAGGCCGTCCGCCTGGAGGGCATGACCTACTTCGACCGCCCCAACCCCGAGACCGGGGAGAAGGAGACCGTCACCGTGGGCTGCACCTGCCTCTCCTCCGGCAACGCCGGCTGGCCCACCGTCCCCGGCGACGGAAAGCTCACCATCGACGCCCGCTTCTCCGCCGGACACCTGGCGGAGGAGTACGACCGGCTCTTCCAGTGCCTCCCCTCCCTCAACCCCAACGTCCGCATCACCACCGCGGGCGGCCTGGAGAAGCCCCCCTTCGACAAGGATCTCCCCCGCAACCGGGCCCTCCAGTCCATGGCCCGGGAGCTGGGCGCGGAGATGGGGGTGGAGATGCATCCCGGCGTCGTCCGGGGCGGCAGCGACGGCAACTTCACCGCCGCCGTCGGCTGTCCCACCCTGGACGGCCTGGGCACCACCGGCGGCCACGTCCACCAGCTGGGGGAGTACATCAACCTCAGCCACCTCCCCTTCCGCCTGGCCTTCACCGCCGAGCTGGCCCTCCGGGTGCTGGAGCGCGGAACGGACTGAGCCCCAAAACGCGGCAAAACGCCCGCATCCTCCCGGATGCGGGCGTTTTTTCGTTCACGCCGTCTCCCGGCGGCGCAGGTACAGGAAGTACCCCCCGCAGAGCAGGATCTGCACCACCGTGGAGCAGGGGGTGGAGAGCCCCAGGGCGAAGAGGGAGCCATGGACATAGCGGTTCATCAGGAACGCCACCGGCAGCCGCACGCAGAAGGCCCCGGTGAGCCCCTGGATCATGGTGAAGACCGTCCGCCCGCAGCCGTTGAAGTAGCCGATAAGGCTGAAGAGGAAGCTGGTCAGCAGGCAGTCGATGGCATAGGCCTTCAGATACTCGGCGGAAGCCAGGATCACCGCCTCATCCTCCGCGAAGATGCCGGAGAGCAGATCCCCGTGGAAGAAGACCCCCCAGAAGACTACGATGCTCACGGCCAGGGACAGCCCGATGCCGCACAGCAGCGCCCGCCGGGCCCGATCCATCCGCCGGGCCCCCACGTTCTGGGCCACGAATGCCGTCATGGACTGGGCGAAGGCCGAGGGGATCAGCATCACGAAGGCGCAGAGCTTCTCCGCCACCCCCACCCCGGCGGAGGGCACGGTGCCCATACCGTTGGCGATGGCGATGATGACCAGGAACGAGATGCTCACGAGAAGGTCCTGGGCCGCCACCGGCACGCCGATGGCCAGCACCCGCCGCAAAATCGCCCCGTCCCAGCGGATGTCCCGCCGGGTCATGGTGAAGGGCAGCTTCCGCCGCCGGATGATAACAAGGCTCAAAACAACGCTCACCGCCTGGGCGAAGACCGTGGCGATGGCCGCCCCGGCCACCCCCAGCCCGCAGGGCCCCACGAGAAGCAGGTCGCCGCCGATGTTCAGCACGCAGGCGATGGCCACGGTGATAAGGGGCATCCGGGAGTCCCCGATCCCCCGGAAGATGCCCCCCAGCAGGTTATAGGCCACGATGAAGAGCATCCCCACGGAGCAGATGCGGACATATTCCACCGTCCCGGCGAAGGCCTCCTCCGGGGCCCGCATCAGGGCGGACATCTGGGGGGCCAGGGCCAGCATCCCCACCGTCACAAGAACGCTGAGGATGGCGAAGAAGAAGATCCCCGCCCCCACGGCCCGGCCGCCCTCGTCGCCCCGGCCCTCGCCGATGCGCTGGCCCAGCAGCACCGTGACGCCCATGGCCAGGCCACAGATCACCATGGTGATGGTCTGCAGGATCTGACTCCCGGTGGAGACGGCGCTGATGTCCGCCGCCGTGCCGAAGTTCCCCACCACCTGCAGATCCACCGCGCCGTACATGGCCTGCAGGAAAAGCGCCAGCAGCACCGGCAGGGCAAATTTTGTCAGTGCCGGCAGGATGGCCCCCCGGGTGAAATCGTCCTTTCGCTCCATGCTTTCCCAACTCCTCTCGCGTCAGCGCCGCCAGGAAGGACGGCGTTCTCTTCTCGCTCCCCGCCCCGCCGGGGCGGCCTTCTCTTTCCGCTTTCCGCCGTTCCCCGGCGCTCAAAAAAGGCCGGATAAGGGGCGGGCATCTCAACCCGCCGTCTTATCCGGCCGGCCGCTTCCTGTGAGCGCCCGTCCTCCGACGAACGGGGCTATTCTAGCGGAACTTTTTTTCTTTGTCAAGGGCCGTTTCCGGCCTTTCTTCAGATGGGGTGATCCGTCCGGGACTCCCGGTCGATGCGCCGCAGCACCACGAGATACATCAGCACCACGAAGACCAGGAAGGCCACGGTGGCCGCCCCGCTGCCGATCATGGCGCAGCTGTCGTAGATGCCGTGGAGCACCGTGGCGCTGAGCCAGCCCAGAAAGAGGTTCCCCTGCTTCCCCGCCTCGTCGCCGTAGCCCTCGCAGAGCTTGGCCCGGCCGTAGAAGCAGCCCATGAAAACGGCGAAGCCCATGTGCCCGGGGATGGCCAGCAGCGCCCGGGGCAGCACCACGGAGAGGCCGTAGCGGAAGACGTAGAGAACATTCTCAAAGGCGGCGAAGCCCAGGGACACGAAGACCGCGTACACCACGCCGTCAAAGCGGTAGTTGAAGTTGGGATCCCACCAGCTCCGCCGCTTCAGGAAGAAGAGCTTGCAGCCCTCCTCCGCCGCGCCCACCACCAGGAAGGCCAGCAGGATCACATACCAGCGGCTGTCGGTGGACACCAGGCGGTTCAGGATGCTCTCCCCGATCCGCTCCAGCACCATGGCGGCGAGAGCCGCGAAGACCCCCATCAGCGCGAGAGACGCCAGCAGGGCCGGCGGCTCCTTCTCCACGGTGTCCTTCCGGTAGACATACCGCATCAGGAAGACAGCCGGCAGCACCGCCGCCAGCACATAGATGGCCAGGATGCTCATCCCAGGCACATAGAAAAACATCACGCGATCTCCCCTTTCCGCCATTTCAGCGATAGCTTATTCTAGCGAAGGATGGGGAAATTGTCAATCTCCGCCCGAAAACGCCCCCGGAAGCGATCGCTTCCGGGGGCGCGGCTTTGCCGGGGATCAGTTCCGGCTGACGGTCTGCCTGCGCCAGAGACAGGCGTCGGCATGCCAGCCGCTGTAGGTCACGGAGAAGGAGAGGCCGTTCATCGCCTCGGCAAATTCATCCCCGAAGCGGTCGTAGTCCGCCTGGGACTCAAACTGCAGGGCAAGGCTGCCGGAGCCCTCCCGCTCCACCTGGGCGCAGAGCTCCCGCAGCCAGGGCGTCAGGGACTCCCCGGCGCGGACGTAACAGCCCGTCCGGGCGTAGTAGGACCCATCCATGGAGTCGACCTCCGGCAGGGTGAAGTTGTCCGTGATGTAGTCCCGGAGGATATACGGCGCGGCGATGACCTGGCGTGGGACGTTGCACTTGCGGAAGTCGCACTCACAGGGCTCATCCGGGTAGGGCACGTCGGAGGTCACATCCACATCGCTGAATTCCCCGTCGATGCGGATGCAGTTCCAGGCGTGGCCGGAATCGCCGTCCCGGCTACCGCCGGAGAGGAGGAAGGTGGTGAGGCCCATCTCCTCGGCGATCCACTTGAAGCCGAGGC
>CAKTSC010000052.1 GCA_934597465.1 uncultured Dysosmobacter sp. | reverse complement strand
GAAATGAACCGGGTGCAGGAGAAAATCGCCGCGATCAAACAGCGGCAGACGCTGAACACCGACACGCAGACCCTAAAACCGGACATTCGCGCCGCCATCACGGGCATCGTCAGCGGACGCACGGCGGACGACGACTTTTATGGGCATCTTCTCCAACAAATGACCGTGTACCGGGACGGCAGGGTGGAGGTGGCGCTCAATCTGCTGCCTGCCAAGTGGGTCTATGTGCTGGACGGACTAGAAAAATACCGCGCCAAAATTGGGGGCCATGACGCTTCCTCTGTACCGATGTCGGTGAGGAGACCCTTCAGCTCAGGGTAGGGCATGGAGTAGCGCTGGGAGAGGTAGCGCAGGGAGGCACCCAGCTCCCCATCGGGGCCGCCGTACTGGGAAATAATGGCGGCCGCCAGCTTGGGATTGGTGTTCTTGATGCGGATGGGGTACTGGAGCTTTTTCTCATAGACGAACATTTACTCGCTGCCTCCTCTCTCCCAGGGCCAGGGATCATTCAGCCAGGCATAGCTGCCGTCCGCCGGACGATCCGTCTGGAGCAGGGGCCCGTAGAGCTTCTGGTACTTCTGCCGCCCCTCGTTGGCCAGCTGCACGTACGTCCAGTAGAGCTCCAGGGCCTCGGAGTCCGTGGGATGGGTGGTGAGGTAGAGCCCCAGCTCATCCACCGCGAAGTCCAGGGCCATCAGCTCCGCCAGGGCCGTGTTGGGCAGGGGCGTCTTGGCCTGGATGGCCGCCTTGAAGGGCAGGTTCAGTCCCGGGAAGAGGGTGCCGGTCTGCAGGGCCTCCGCCCGCTGGTAGCGGGGCGGGTTCTCGCCCTGGACGGGGATATAGGGATAGGCCAGGGGCGCGCAGGGGCAGGGAAGGGCACCGCCGCCCTCGCCGCAGGCCGCCTGGCCGGGTCGATCCATCTGCAAGGAAGATTCCTCCTTTGAAGGAAGTGGAGGGCGCTGCCCTCACCGCAGTTTATGCGGCAGGGGAGGGGAGTGGTTCCGCCTCCGCCCCGGGACGGGGCCCTCTCCGGCGGAAAACGGCGGAAAATCGAAAGATATCCGGTTTTTTCTATTGAATTTGCCACGGCAGTGGGGTATAATATTTCCGTCAATTTTTGCGCTTTCGCGCATGGACACGGAGGATATCACTATGATCGAGATCACCAAGGACACCATCATCGGCGAGGTGCTGGACATCGCGCCCCAGACCGCTCCCATCTTCCTCTCCATCGGCATGCACTGCCTGGGCTGCATGGCATCCCGGGGCGAGACCGTGGAGGAGGCCTGCGCCGTCCACGGTGTGGATGTGGACAAACTGCTGGCCCTGGTCAACGAGGAAGCCAACAAGGAAGTCAAGTGAAACGGCAAAACGCATACGGAAGACCTCCGTATGCGTTTTCCCTGAGAAGCCGCGGCAAAGATCGCGGAGGAGCCGCGCCCGCCCGGCGGGTGCGAGACCGGAGGAGCGGAGCATGAAGCTGGAACTCACCCCCCGCCTTGCCCTGCTGGCATCCTGGGTGCCGCCGGGAGCCAGGCTCATCGACGTGGGCACGGATCACGGCTACCTTCCGGCCTGGCTCATCCAGAACGGCCGCATCGCGGAGGCCCTGGCCAGCGACCTGCGGCCCGGGCCCCTCTCCCGGGCGAAGGATACCGCCCGCCGCTGCGGCGTGGAGGAGAAAATGCGCCTGCGCCTTTGTCCCGGCCTCACGGCCATCGGGCCGGAGGAGGGCGACACCGTCGCCATCGCCGGGATGGGGGGCGAGAACATCGCCATGATCCTCTCCGTCGCCCCCTGGACGGCGGACGGGCGGCACACCCTGCTCCTCCAGCCCCAGAGCCGCAGCGAGGTGCTGCGGGCCTTCCTGATGGAGGGCGGCTACCACATCACCCGGGAGCGCCTGGTCTATGACCGGGGCATCCTCTACCCCGTGCTGGAGGCCCGGGGCGGGGAGATGCGCCTGGACGAGGGGCGGCTTCTGGCGGGCGCTTACATCGAGGAGGATCCCCTGGGGGATCAGCGCCTCATTTCTCTGATTCTACGGGACTTCGCTGCCCTTGCCGGCCTGCTCCGGGCCGGAGCGGGAGCGGGAGAGCGTGTGGAGGCCCTGCGGCGGGAGATCACCGCCCTCATTACCCTGCGGGAGGAGTGGCGTCATGCCAACGGTACATGAAATCGAATCGGCCCTGTTCGCCCTGGCTCCCCGGGAGCTGGCCATGGACTGGGACAACGTGGGACTGCTGCTGGGCGACCCGGCGGCGGAGGTCTCCCGCGTCCTCCTGGCCCTGGACGTGACGGACGCCGTGGCGGTGGAGGCCAGGGAGAAGGGCTGCCAGCTCATCGTTTCCCACCACCCCCTCATGAACGTCCGCTGGCACCAGCGGGAGATGCAGACCCTCCGGCCGGATACCCGGCTGGGCCGCCTGTTGACAACCCTGGTGAAGAGCGACATCGCCGTGATCTCCCTGCACACCGATCTGGACGCGGCCCCCGGCGGCGTCAATGACGCCCTGGCCGCCGCTTTGGGATTGGAGGATCCCGGGCCCCTGCCGGGGGACGGGAGCGGCATCTGCCGCGTAGGTACGCTGCGGGCGGCCATGGCCCCGGCGGACTTCGCCGCCTTCGCGGGCCGCAGCCTCCGCGCCGGGAACGTCCGCTGGTGCGGGGAGCGTCCGGTGCGGCGGGTGGCCGTGGGCGGCGGCGCCTGCGGGGACTTCATCCCCCAGGTTCTGGCCGCGGGCTGCGACACCTTTGTGACGGCGGATCTCGGCTACCATCAGTTTTTGGATGCGGCGGCGGAGGGCCTGAACCTTCTGGACGCCGGGCACTTCCCCACGGAGAACGGCGTTCTGCCGGTACTGGAGGGGTATCTGAAAGCGCAGTTTCCCGCCCTGCACGCGGAGCGTTCCGCCGTTCACGGCGACGTGATCCGCTGCTGGAAGGCGGATGATCCTGGGGGGCTGGGCTGAACCTTCCCCCGCTGGGACATATATCAAACCAATCTAAAATGAATTTCAAGGAGGAAATGTACCATGTCCGGACATTCCAAGTGGCATAATATCCAGAAGACCAAGGGCGCGGCCGACGCCAAGCGCAGCGCCGCCTTCACCAAGATCGCCAAGGAGATCATCGTCGCCGTGAAGGAAGGCGGCGGCTCCGGCGACCCCGCCAACAACTCCCGCCTGGCCACCGTCATCGCCAAGGCCAAGGCCGTGAACATGCCCAACGACAACATCAAGCGCACCATCGAGCGGGCCCTGGGCGCCGGCAACACCGATAACTACGAGTCCGTCACCTACGAGGGCTACGGCCCCGGCGGCGTGGCCGTCATCGTGGAGGCCCTCACCGACAACCGCCAGCGCACCGCCCCAGAAGTCCGGCACTACTTCGACAAGTGCAACGGCAACCTGGGCGCCCAGGGCTGCGTGTCCTGGAGCTTTGACCGCAAGGGCGTCATCGTCATCGACAACGAGGAGGGCGAGCTGGACGACGATACCGTCATGATGGACGCCCTGGAGGCCGGTGCTACCGACTTCCAGCCCGACGGCGACGTGATGGAGATCACCACCGAGCCCGACGCCTTCAATGACGTGGTGAAGGCCCTGGAGGAGAAGGGCTACACCTTCGCCAGCGCCGAGATCGAGATGGTGCCCCAGACCTACGTCACCCTCACCGCCGAGGGCGACCTGAAGAACATGCAGAAGCTCATCGACTTCCTGGAGGACAACGACGACGTCCAGAACGTCTGGCATAACTGGAACCAGGACTGATCCATTCATAGGGAAAAGCGGGACGGCTGCGCCGTCCCGCTTTTTTGCGTTTTCTCCGCTGGAGAGCGGCCGCCTTGGGTGGGCCCCTCAGAACAGGGTCTCCTCGTCCTCCCGGAAGAGGCGGTCGTTGATCCGGGGGAGCTTTTCGTGGTGCACGATGCCGTAGAGAATGATGGCGTCCCGCCGGATCTTGGGGTAGAGCTGGGCGTGGCCGCAGAGCTTCAGAAGCTCCTGGGTCTCCTCCAGGGTAGCATCCAGCCCGTAGCAGAGGCAGAGCAGGCGGTTGCGGGAGGGGTTCCGCCGCCCGGCAAAGATCTGGTGCAGGTAGATCTCGCTCATATAGGCCTGCTTGGCCAGGGCCGCCTTGGAGAGGGCCTTCTGCTCGAAGAGGCGGGTCAGGGTCTGCGCCGCCGTCTCCTGATTGAAGCAGGTCTCGTTGTCCGTGAGGAAGCTGTCCAGCTTGGGGTTGTCCATCAGCTCCTGCTGAAGGTTTGTGGTGCTTTTCTGCTGCATTTCCAAAGTCCGCCTTTACAAAGAAAGTCATATCCCGTATAATTACCTATTATTATATGATTTTCAGCCGAAAAATCAATATGCAGGCTGCATAGGGTGCGAAAAAATGGATGTTTACAGCAATCTTTTAACGACATTGGAACAGGAATACGACACCGTCCGCCGCCTGAAGGCGGGGCCCAGGGGCAGCGTTTCCATCGTGCGGCACCGGGAGAGCGGGCAGCGCTATATCTTCCGCCACTACGAGGGCAGCGGCGAGGTCTACCGCAAGCTCCTCACCGTGGTCTGCCCCCACCTGCCGGAGGTCTACGAGGTGGGGGAGGAGAACGGCCACGTGGCGGTGCTGGAGGAGTACGTCAAGGGGGACACCCTGGCTTTCCTGCTGGAAGGGGGGCTCCTTTCCCAGCGGGAGGGGAAGGCTGTGGCGAAGCAGATCTGCGAGGGGCTCTGGGTGCTCCATGCCATGGGCGCGGTGCACCGGGACATCAAGCCGGAGAATGTGATCCTCCGGGGCGACCAGGCGGTGCTCATCGACTTTGATGCCTCCCGGATCTACAAGGGGGAGCAGGACGGCGATACCCGGATCCTGGGCACCACCGGCTACGCCGCGCCGGAGCAGTACGGCTTCTCCCAGTGCGACAGCCGGGCGGACATCTACTCGCTGGGCGTGCTGATGAACATTATGCTGACAGGGGAGCACCCCTCCAAAAAGCTGGCTCCCGGCCGGGCGGGGCGCATCGTGCAGCGCTGCACCATGACGGCACCCAAGCAGCGCTACCAGAGCGTCCTCCAACTCATGGAGCGGCTGTGACATGGACGGACGCTGCAAAAACTGCGGGGCGGAGCTGCCGGAGGGGGCGTCCTTTTGCCCCCACTGTGAGACCATCCTGGTGGAAAAGCGCAGGCCCCGTGAGCCCCACCTTTGGCGGCGGAAGGCCCTTGCCCTGCTGACGGCCCTGGCTCTGCTGGGCGGCGGGGCCCTGGCCCTCTGGAAGGCCCCTGCGCCCCATGTGGCGGAGGTCTTCGACGAGGGGGCGAAGTGCCTTTACCAGGTGGACGGCGTTACCTACCATCTGCTGCTGACCTTTGGCAGCGAGGGCTGGATCCCCCGGGCGGAGGCGGAGCGTTCCGAGATCCGCACCGGGGCGTCGGAGACCCTTTCCCAGCTCTGCGTCTACCGGGAGGAGGGCCGCGAGACCTGCCGGGAGGAGTTTCTGGCCCTGGTGAAAAGCTGCACGGCGGAGATCGTCCCCGGCGAGGACGCCCGGGCGATGGACTGCGGAACGGTGGAGGAGGATCACTCCTCCCCTTACGCCGTTCTGAGGACGGAGATCGGCTACCGGCCTGGGGACGGGGAGAACGACATCCGCTGGATGCTGCGCATGCGGAACGGCGACACCATCCGCATGACCCACCGCTTTACCGCCGGGGAGCGGCCCGTTCTCGTCTACCGGCCGGAGGACACGCCGTTGGAGACGGCGGAGGAGCTCCAGGCCCTGCTGGACGAGATCGCGGAGACCGTGGACGACGGCCTGACGGACGTCCGCATTTACCTGCCCGCCGTGACCTATGACCGCCCCATCATCATGGAGCGGGGCTGCTCCCTCCTGGGCTCCGGGGAGGGGGAGACGCGCACCACTTTTACCCAGGGCATCCGCGTGAGAGCGGGGAGCTTCCGCATTACCTTTCAGGATCTCCGCTTTGCGGATGTCCCGGGCACGGCGGTGGATTCCGACCACGCCCTGCATCTGGAGCGCTGCGAGTTCCTCCGCTGCGGAACCGCCGCCCACGGCTGGGAGAACGGCTGGATCAGCGCCTCCCGCTGCACGTTTGAGGACAACCGCCTGGGCCTGGTGCTGAACTGCCAGGACGGGAACTACCCCGGCTGCGAATACCTGGCCGACCGCTTCACGGGGAACGGCGTGGCGTTCCGCGTCCAGCGGATCCCGGAGGGTGACTGGCAGCTGGTGCTGGAGGGCTCGGTCTTCCTGGGGAACGGCGTGGATATCGACAACATCGCCGGCTGCCGGCTGGATACCTCCCGGGCGGAGTTCCTGGGGAATGAGGACGGCGGGAAGGAGGAAGACCCATGATCCCCTGCAGGAACTGCGGGGCGGAGCTGCCGGAGGGGGCGGCCTTCTGCCCCCATTGTGAGACGGCCCTGGTGGAGAAGCGCGCCGTCGGAAGGCCCCATCTCTGGCGGCGGAAGACTCTGGGCGTGGGGCTTGCCCTGCTGGCCGTTTTTTCCCTGGTAGCATGGGCCGTAGCCGCCGGGCGGAATGCCCCGCCGCCCCACGAGCCCCAGAGCTACGACGGGGGAGCGGAGCTCCTCTACGAATCGGATGGCGGGGCCTACCACCTGCTGCTGTCCTTCGACATCGTGGACTGGATCCCGGAAGCGCGGGCGGAGTTGGCCTTTTCCGTGGCCCCCAGGGAGACCGGTATCCGAAATTACGAGGAGATGCCGGCCCGGCTCTACGCCTACCGGGAGGAGAGCCGGGAGACCTGCCGGGAGGAATTCCTGGCCCTGGTGGAATCCTGCACGGTGGAGGCCGTCCCGGCGGAGAGTGCCCGGGCCATGCGCTGCACCCAGCCGGAGGAGGATCGCTCCTCCCCCTACGTTGTGCTGGGCAGCGCCATCGACTATGAGCCCGGGGACGGCAGCAACGACATCTGCTGGACGCTGACCATGAAGAACGGCGATACCATCCGCATGTCCCAGCGCCTCACCATAGGGGAGACCCCCGTCCTGACCTACCGGCCGGAGGATACCCCGCTGGAGACGGCGGAGGAGCTTCAGGCCCTGCTGGACGAGATCGCGGAGACCGTCACCGACCGGGAGACCGAGGTACGGATCTTCCTGCCGGCGGTGACGTATGACGAGCCCATCCTCATGCGGCGGGCCTGCTGGCTCTACGGCGCGGAGGAGGGCGAGACCACCTTCACTCGAAGCATGCTGATCCAGGGGGAGGGCGAGCTGCGGGTGATGCTGCAGGATCTCACCTTCGCAGGCAGCGGCAGCGCCACGGGGCTTGCCTCCCGGGAGTCGGTGATCCTCAGCGGCTGCACCTTCAAGGATTGGGACATCGGCGTATCCGCCCAGGAGACCGCCTGGATCAACGGGGAGCTCTGCACCTTCCGGGGAAACGGCGTGGGCCTGCTCCTCAACAGCCCCAATGCCCGGTTCGTCAATATCTGCTTTGGCCGCAACCGCTTTGAGGATAACGGCACTGGCCTTCACATCGAGGCCCTGCCGGGGGACTGGACGCTGGATCTCTCAAAGACCGTTTTCTCCGGCAACGGGACTGACATCAATAACCTTGCAAACTGCCGCCTGGATACCTCCGAGGCCATCTTCCAGTGAGCGGATCCGAAAAGCGGGGGAAGGGAGTTTACAGAATGCAAACATGCCATCACTGCGGGGCGGAGCTGCCGGAGGGGGCGGCCTTCTGCCCCCGCTGCGAGACCGCCCAGCAAAGCAAACGCTCCGTACACGCCCCCCGTCCCTGGCGGCGGAAGGCGGCCATCTGCGCCCTGCTCCTGCTGGTGCTGCTGGGGGTGCTGCTGCTCCGCCGCTGGGCGGACAACCGTCCCCAGACCTACGAGCCCGGGGCGGCGGAGCTCCTCTATGAGGACAGTGGCGTCACCTATCACCTGCTGCTGTCCTTCAGCTCGATAGACGGCATCCCGGAGCCCCAGGAGGAGAAGCGGGCCACCGTGTCCCCGCCCGCGGACGGCAGCCGCAGTGCCTGCCCCTCCCAGCTCTATGTCTATGACGAGGCCACCGGGGAGAACTGCCGGGAGAGCTTCTGGGAGAAGGTGGCCTCTGCCACGGTGGAGACCGTCCCTATGGGAAGTTCCCAGACCATGGAGCATACCGGCGCGGTGCGGGACGATCCCCGGCTGCCCTACTCCCTGGCCAGCACGGAGGTCATCTATGAGGTGGAGGACGGCTCCAATGAAGTCCGCTGGACGCTGACCATGAGGAACGGGGATATCCTGATCCTCCGCCACTACCTCAGCATCCAGAAGATCACCACCCTCAGCTACCGGGCGG
>CAKTSC010000051.1 GCA_934597465.1 uncultured Dysosmobacter sp. | reverse complement strand
CCTTGCGGATGACGGGGCTGCCGCAGCGCTCGCAGACGCCCTCCACCACTTCCTCGTTGGCGAGGACGCACTTGCAGGAGGTGCACCAGTTCACGGGCATGGACGCCTTGTAGGCAAGGCCGCGCTTGAAGAGCTGCAGGAAGATCCACTGCGTCCACTTGTAGTAGCCGGGGTCGGTGGTGTCGATGACCCGATCCCAGTCGAAGGAGTAGCCCAGCAGGTGGAGCTGCTTGGTGAAGTTGGCAATGTTCTGCTTGGTGACGATGGCGGGGTGGATGTGATTCTTGATGGCGTAGTTCTCCGTGGGCAGACCGAAGGCGTCGTAGCCCATGGGGAAGAGGACGTTGTAGCCCTGCATCCGCTTCTTGCGGCAGATGATGTCCATGGCCGTGAAGGGCCGGGCGTGGCCCACGTGGAGGCCCTGGCCAGAGGGATAGGGGAACTCGATGAGGCCGTAGAACTTGGGCCGGGGGTCGCCGGTGACGGCGGTGAAGGGCTTGGTCTCCAACCACTTCTGCTGCCACTTCTGCTCGATGGCGGTGAAATCGTACTTCATTTCGTCTCTCCTTCTATGATGAATGTCGGTAAACGCAAAGTTATCTCCTCTTCCGCCCGATGGCCCGCCAGGCGATGAGCTGGAGGAACAAGGCCAGGAGGAAGAGGGAGAATACCAGGCTCAGAGGCGTCATGGGGGCAAAATGGCCACTCCAGCTCTCCCGCCGAAAGAGGAACACGCAGAGACAGGAGGTCAGGCAGCTGAGTGCGTCGGCCCCCAGCATCGCCAGGAAGGCGTCCTTCCCCCGGCAGAGCAGCAGCAGCGCCGCCATGCCGAGAAGGAAGATGGCATAGAGCCCCAGGGTGCCCCGCTCCGCGTCCCCCCAGAGGGCCAAAAAGGCGTAGGGCACGCAGCCCAGAAGGGCTGCCAAGACGTAACAGCGCTTCTCACAGCATCGTTCCTTTCCAAAAAAAACGCCCCTGAGCCCGAAGGCTCAGGGGCGTTTCACACGCGATACCACCCTGATTCCGCCGCCGGTCTCCCGGCGGGCGCTCAGCGGCCCGAAGGGCCATGGCCGGTAACGGCGGCCTGCCGTCCCGCCCTACTCGTTCCTTCAGGCCGGACGCTCCGGGGCCAGTATCCCAGGGCTCCCCCACCGGCTCACAGCGGCCGCCGGCTCTCTGAAGAGGGTCTCTCCCGGTTTTCTCCCCATCCACGCGGATAACAAGTCTATTTTATGCGCATTTCTCCGTTTGTCAAGGGGTATCGGGATTTTTCTCCCCCGCGGCGGCGCGCAGCAGCTCCTCCGCCGGGACGCCGTAGAGCCGTCCCAGGGCCAGGAGGTTGGCGGTGCTGGGATCCGCCTCCCCCCGCTCCCACTTGCTGACGGCCTGGCGGCTGACCCCCAGGGTCTCCGCCACGAACTCCTGGGTCATCCGGCAGCGGAGGCGCTGGGCCTTCAAGACCTCCCCCAGGGAGCGGCGGTCTTCCGCCTTTTCCTGCCGGGCCGGGGCCGAGCGAAGATACTTCCGCAGCGCCCGGATGAGAAGGGACAGGAGCCAGAGGAACAGTGCCAGGAACAGCGCCAGGAACAGGCACGAGACGAGCACATTGACTGCAGTGAGTTTCATAGGGGATCCTCCTTCTTTGCGGCCATTGCCGCCGTTTGGCCCCAGGATAGCAGCTTTTCCCCGGTTGCCGCCAGCAGCTATGGCGCAACTTTGGGTTGCCGGGGGGAATCTTTTCCGCCATTGCGAGGAATGGAGCGGCCCGGGGAGCCGTTCACAAGGCGGGGGAATCGGCTGTCATAAGGGAAAAGGCCCGCCAGCGGCGGGCCTTTTCCTTGTCCTGGTGGCGGCGCTCAGTGGCCGCGGTGCTTCTCCCGGCGTTTCTCCTGCCGCTGGCGGAAGCGGAGGGCTTCCGCCGCCTCCCGTTCCGCCCGGGACTCTTCCCGGCGGGCCAGCTTCCCTTCCTGGCGCTGCAGGGCCAGGGCCCGCTGGGCCTTCGTCCCCGTCCGGGGAAGGGCCTCCATCTGCCGCCGGGCTTCCCGGCGGGCCCGCTTGGGGCTCATGGGCTCCGCCCGGCGCTCCGCTGGGATGCCGGGACTGAAGGGAAGTCGGTCATACTCCCGCAGCACCCGCTCCCAGACTTCGGCGTCCCGGGGCTCCGGGCCGAAGGTCAGCTTGGAGACACTGTAATGCTCCCCCTCCCAGCGCTCGAAGAGGCCCGCCCAGAAGGGCGGCTCAAAGTACACGGTCAGGGCGCAGCGATCCGCTGCCATAGACATTCCTCCTTTTTTGCCCCAATGGGGCGGTTTCGCTGCGGGGAACGGACAACCAAAGGAGGCAGGTTACTGATGCTCCCGGGAGTTCCCCCGGGGAAGCACTCCACAGACTACCGGCCGGGACGTGTTTTTATCCTCGCGTATGAGCACGCCGGGCCAGAGGGCCCGGCGGTGCTGTTTTTTCAGGGAACCCTCAGTCCCGGGTCAGGACGGTACTCAAGTCCAGGGGCTTGCCGTCCTTCCAGAGGCGCTCCAGGGAGTAGAACTCCCGGGCCTCCGGAGAGAAAACGTGCACCACGATGTCGCCGTAGTCCAGCAGCACCCAGGTGCCGTCCCGGTAGCCTTCCCGGCGGAGAACTTTCACGCCGCCTTCCTCCTCCAGGTTCTTCTCCACCGCGCCGCAGAGGGCGTTGATCTGGGTGTTGGAGCTGCCGGTGCAGAAGACGAAGTAATCCGCAAGAGCGGTGAGGTCGGTGATCTCGATGGCGGAGATCTCCTTGCCCTTCTTCTCATCCAGGGCTTTAGCCGCGCAGAGGGCCATTTCCTTCGGTGTCATATCACATTTTCCTTTCTTACGCTGCCCCGTCGCCGGATCCGCTGCCGGGGTCTGGGTCGGTGGGTTCTGGCTCCGTGGGTTCCATGGGTTCAACGGGGTCGGTGGGTTCGGGATCGGAAGGCTCCGTGGCGCCGGGATCCGTGGGATTGGTGGTGCCCGGGTCAGTGGGCTCGGGGTCGGTGGGCTCCGTGGGATCGGTGGTTCCGGGATCCGCGGGATCCGATGTGCCGGGCCAGGCGGAGATGGCGCCGGTGAAGCGGTTCACCTGCACCGGCGGGCGCTGGGAGGCCCGGCTGCTCTCCAGATGTCCCGTGGAGGAGGAGAGCGTCCCGTCCTCGTTGACGGACATGATGTCAAGATCCGAGAGGGTGAAGACCTCGGTGAAGGGACTCAGTTCGCTGTTCACCAGCTCCAGCAGCTCCTCTGCCCGGGGCACCACGTAGGACTGGGCGTTGTGGTAGGTGTAGCTGTAAGCGTAGCGGCCGTCGTTGGGCATGGTGACAAAGTGGACGTTCTCCACCTTCAGGCCGCCGAGGTAGGCGGATTTCGCGAACCAGAGGATGTTCTGCAGGCTGAGATCCGTCTCCACGTTCTCCTGGAAGACCTTGGCGAACTGGTTGACCTTGGTGATGTTCTCCAGCTTCAGAAGCTGGCTCAGCATGGCCTGGAGAAGGCCCTGCTGGGTGCGGATGCGGCCCAGGTCGCCGTCGGGATATCCCCGCATATGGCCGTTCTTCGGGTTATCGTGGCGGTAGCGGAGCACCTCCATGGCGTCCTCGCCGGAGAGGAGGCGGTAGCCCTCCTTCTGGTGGATGGAGAGATCCTGGTAGGGATCGTCGTAGTCCATGTCCTGGGGCACGTCAAACCAGACGCCGCCCATGGCCTCCACGATCTGGCCCACGGCCTCCCACTCCACCACCACCTGGTAGTCCGGCTCAAAGCCCACCAGCTGGGCGATTTCCTGGTAGAGGGCCCGGATGCCCTTCTCCCCCGTCCCATTGGCATTATAGACGGAATTGATGCGTTTGATGTCCCAGGAAACGTTCACCATGGTGTCCCGGGGGATGGACATGACGGTGGCCTTCTGGTTGGTGACATCGTAGCTGGCGAGAAGGATGGTATCAGTATTCCCGCCGCCGCCGGTATCCCGGCCCAGGATCAGGACGGTGTAGAAGTCCTTGCTCTTACGCTCCCCGTCCACCCGGGGGCGGATGCCCTCGCCGTAGTCGATGCCCTCGGCGCTGGAGCTGGAGGAGCCGTCACCGGTCTTATTGGGCAGGACGGGCTTCACAAAGAGGGCCTGCCAAGCGATGGTGACGGCCAGGGCCACCGCCAGCAGGGCGGCGGCGGCGATGAGCCATTTCTGCTTCTTCGTGAGGGGCGGGCGCTTCCGGCGATGGGGCGTGCCGCCCTCGGTATGCTTTCCGTGATATCTCTCTTTCACTGGGGCAATTCCTTTCAGTGCTGGGATTCCAGGTATTTCAGGGCCGCAAGGGTGGCGGAGTGAACGGGGTTGCCCCGCTGGTGCATCTCCTCCACCGTCATGGAAAGGCCCATGGCAAGGCCGCGGTCAAGATCCTCGTAGACGGTCTTGCGCAGCTCCTCCACCCCGGGGAAGTCCCGGGTGGGCTCGATGTAGTCCGCCAGGTACATGACCTTCTCCAGAAGGCTCATATCGGCCCGGCCTGTGGTATGCCACTGGATGGCCCGGTAGATCTCGTCATCCACGCCGAAGACATCCCGGGCGATCTCCGCCCCGGTCTTTGCGTGGAGGAGCTTCAGGGCCTTCTGCTCCAGCTCGTCCAGGGGGATGTGGTAACGCCGGACGAGGGCCATCTGCTCCTCCATCTCCAGCTTCTTCGTGCAGTCGTGGAGGAGGGCGGCCACCCGGGCCTTCTCCACATCCGCGCCGTAGCGGAGGGCCAGGCGGATGGCCTCCTGCTCCGTGCCCAGGACGTGGGGGATGCGCTTGTGCTTGAGGTAGGAGAGGGCCACGGGGCGAAGCTCGCGGAGGGGCAGGTGCTTCAAGTCCGCCCCGGTCTCATAGAGCCCGTCCCGGAGGATCTGGCCGTAGACCGCCGGGGCGAGGCAGCGCCCGCCCGTCCCCTGCCGCAGCAGCGCGCGCAGCTCTGTGGAGGAGATGTCGATGACCCCCGGCACCGTCATGGTGAAGAGCCGGGCGTCGGGATACTCCCGGTAGAGCCGCTCCCGCTGGGCGGCGAAGAGGGGCTCGATGTCCTCCTCCGTCCGGCCGAAGGCGGCCACCCCGGCGTGGGCGAAGATGGCCTCCGGCTTGTGCCAGGCGTGGAGGGTCAGGAACATGTCCGTTCCCATGAGGAGCCAGAGCTCGTCCTCCGGATGCCGGGCGTGGAGCTCCGCCAGGGTATCGGAGGTATAGCTCTTCCCCTCCCGCCGGAGCTCCAAGTCCAGGGTCTCCACCTGGTCTCCCAGGCCCAGCTGCTCCCCCGCGAGACGGGTGAGCTCCAGGCGCTCCGCAGCGTCCGGACTGCCGGGGGGCAGGGGCTTGTGGGGCGGCACCGCCGCCGGGATGAGATAGAGCTTATCCAGTTTCAGCAGCTCAAAGGCCGTCCGGGCCGCCGTCAGGTGGCCCAGGTGGGGCGGGTTGAACGTCCCGCCGTAGATGCCGATGCGCATGGGGCTCCCTCCTATCGTATTCTGGCTGGGTGTCAGTTGGGTCTGCGCTTGTCGCGCACCAGGGCGATGCGCTTTTCCTTGGGCTTGGAGTGGGTCTCCCGGTAGAGGACGAACTTGCTGCCGATGACCTGCACCACCTCGCTGCGGGTGCGTTTGGCCATCTCCTCCGCCGCGAGGCGGGCGTCGTACTCCAGGTTATTGTCCAGTACCTTGCCCTTGATGAGCTCCCGGGCCTCCAGGGCGTCGTCCGCCTGCTTGACCAGGTTATCGCCGATGCCGTCCTTGCCCACATGGAGGATGGTATCCAGGCTTGCCGCCATCCCCCGCAGCTGGGCCCGCTGCTTGCTTGTCAGTTCCATGAAATATCCTCAAATCTCTGTAATTTCCGGGGCGTCCCCGGTTCATTTCTTCAGGTAGGCATCCAGCTTCCCGGCGAAGTCCTTCAGCGCCCGTCCCCGGTGGGAGACGGCGGACTTCTCCTCCTGGGTCAGCTGGCCAAAGGTCTTGCCGGTGCCCGGCAGCAGGAAGACGGGGTCGTAGCCGAAGCCGCCGTCCCCCAGGGGAGCGTAGGCGATGGAGCCGTCGCAGCGGCCCTCCGCCGTCAGGGTATCCCCGTTGGGGAAAGCGCAGGCCACGGCGCAGGCGAAGTGGGCCGCCCGGGTGGGCGCGCCCCGCAGGGAGCTGAGGAGCAGCATGTAGCGGCCCCTGTCGTCCAGCCCCTCCCCGCCGTAGCGGGCGGAGTAGACCCCCGGCGCCCCATTCAGGGCATCCACGCAGAGGCCGGAATCGTCCGCGATGGCGGGAAGGCCCGTCGCCTGGCAGATGGCCTTGGCTTTCAGCATGGCGTTCTCGGCGAAGGTGGTGCCGGTCTCCTCCACATCCACGGTGATCCCCAAGTCCCTGGGGCTCACCACCTCGATGCCGAAGTCCTTCAGGATCTCGCCCATCTCCCGGAGCTTGCCGGGGTTGTGGGTGGCCAGTACGAATCTCATACCTTTGCTCTCCTTTCCTCCTCCCGGTCCAGCCGCTGGTTGCGCAGCGTCAGCACCAGATCCGTGGCCACCATCAGGATGTCCACAATGTAGAATACCACCACATACGTCACGTTCCCGCTAAGGAACTTCCCGGCCAGGCCGCAGAGATAGCCCGCGATGACGCAGATCTCAAAGATATGGCTCTTGCCCTTGGCCGTCCGGGAGCGGATGGACTTTGCAATGTTGAAGGGCCAGGATGCTCCGAAGCAGCAGAGCATCACGACCTCCAGGATTTCTGCCATGACGGCATGTCCCTCCTGTCTGTGATCCGGCGGGCCGGTCAGCCGCCCAGAACCTCCTTCTGGATGGCCCGGAGCTCCCGGCAGCCCTTGGCGCACAGCCGCAGCAGCTCCTGCTGCTCCGTCAGGGTGAAGGCCCGGCCCTCGCCGGTGCCCTGCACCTCCACGATCTCCCCCTGCTCGTTCATGACGCAGTTGAGATCCACCTGGGCGCGGCTGTCCTCGCTGTACTGCAAGTCCAGCAGCAGCGCATCGTCCACGATGCCGGCGCTCACGGCCGTGATGCTGTGGACGATGGGGGACGCGGCCAGGATCCCGTCCTCCACCAGCTTCCGGCAGGCGAGGCACAGGGCGATGAAGCCCCCGGTGACGGAGGCCGTGCGGGTGCCGCCGTCCCCCTGGAGCACGTCGCAGTCGATGGTGACGGTGCGCCCGCCCAGGCAGCGCATGTCCACCGCCGCCCGGAGGGAGCGGCCCACCAGGCGCTGGATCTCGGCGCTGCGGGCGGAGAGCTTCAATTTGTCGATGTCGCGCCTGCTCCGCTCCCGGTTGGCCCGGGGCAGCATGGAGTACTCCGCCGTGACCCAGCCCTCCCCCTCCGGGACGTGGGGCGGGGTCTTGTCCTCCACGCTGGCGCAGCAGAGAACTTTGGTGTCGCCGCACTCGATGAGGCAGCTTCCCTCGGCGAACTTCACGAAATCCGTGGTGATTCTCACCGGGCGAAGCTGGTCAAATGCCCGGCCGTCCTTCCTCTCCATGCTCAGCTCCCCCTTATCACGGTGGCGGCCATCAGGGCCGCGCAGACGATGACGATGATGACGCCCGAGATCCGGGCGGTGCGGAGCATCATGGGGGTGATCTCCCGGTCGCCCTTGCGCTCCAGGAATTTTCTCGGGTAGACGGCGTAGAGCACGCCGTAGACGGCCAGGGCCGCCAGCACCAGCAGTTTCAGTTCCATGGATACCCTCCTCAGATGATGGCCTTCAGGTAGTCCCGGGCGCTGAAGGGCCGGAGATCTTCGATGCCCTCACCCACGCCGGCGAACTTCACCGGCACGCCCAGCTCCCGGGAGATGGCCACGGCGATGCCGCCCTTGGCGGTGCCGTCCAGCTTGGTGAGGATGATGCCGGTGAGGCCGGCGGTCTCCTTGAAGTTCCGGGCCTGGATGAGGCCGTTCTGCCCGGTGGAGGCGTCCAGCACCAGGAGGGTCTCCCGGGCGGCGCCGGGGCACTCCCGGTCGATGATCTTGGAGAGCTTGGCAAGCTCCGCCATGAGGTTTGCCTTGTTGTGCAGCCGCCCCGCCGTGTCGCAGAGCACCACGTCCACGTGCCGGGCCTTAGCGGCCTGGAGGGCGTCAAAGAGCACGGCGCCGGGGTCGGCCCCCTCGTGCTGGCGGACGATCTGGCAGTCCGCCCGCTGGGCCCAGATCTCCAGCTGGTCGGCGGCGGCGGCCCGGAAGGTGTCCCCCGCGCAGAGGAGGACGCTCTTCCCCTCCCCGCGGAGGAGGTGGGCGATCTTGCCGATGGAGGTGGTCTTGCCCACGCCGTTGACCCCCACCACCAGGATGACGGAGGGCTGGGTGGAGAGATCCAGGGCGGTCTCGTCCTCGTGCATCTGCAGGGCCAGGATGTCCCGCAGAGCCTCCTTCAGCTGCTCCTCCCCCCGCAGGC
>CAKTSC010000050.1 GCA_934597465.1 uncultured Dysosmobacter sp. | reverse complement strand
GTGCGTCAGGGACGGGAGACGAAGGACGGGGGACGGGGGACGGGCGCGGACGCTGCGCTGCGCGCCGGAGACGGGGGACGAGGGACGGGGGATGGGTGCGGACGTGCCGGGGGGTGGGTGCTTGCTGCGATTGGGGGCGGGTGCTGGCCGTGGGCGCTTCGCGGCGGGGGCTTAGGTGGGGGCTTTCGCGGGGGAAGGGAGATCGAGAGAGTGGAGTTCTTGGTTTGCTGGGGGCTTATTTTGGAAAGGACTGCGGTCTGTCTGCTTGCGGGTGGATCTGGCGGAGATGGAGGGGCGCTGCGGCAGGATGAGGACAGGAGACGAGGGCTGGGGGCGGATCGCTGAGGGGTGCTATGGGAAGCGGATGCTGTCTGACTGGGCGAGGAGCGGTTTCGGCGGTGACAGAGGTTTTAATAGGAGTACCCATAGAATATAAACATAAAAAAATTAACGATAAACATTAAAAATTAGTTGACAAACGCAGGGGAGGCATGGTAGGCTGGGGGTAGAAGAAACGGAGCGGGGTTTGGAGAGCTTTCGCTGGGATCCCTATGTTAGCGGGAGGTCAGTGGAGCGTGTGATGCGCTGGCGTGTTTGCCGGGGGCTTGCCTTGGGAGATACGTCAGTGGAGGGCGCGGGGAGCCGCCGGAAAGCGCTTGTATTGGGGAGTTCCGGCAGGTATAATGAGAGGGAAATACCCTTCCCCGCGCGGCGGGGAGGATGGGAGGTCAGCATGGCTTGGTTTAGAAAGATCCGGGAGGCCCAGCGGCCCTTCTGCACGGCGCTGGTGGCGGCGGGCGGGAGTTCGAAGCGGATGGGCACCGGGCGTTCGAAGCTGCTGGAGCGGCTGGACGGGATCCCTGTTCTGGCGTACACCCTGCAGGCGCTGGAGCGGGCGGAGACGGTGAACGCCATCGTCATCGCGGCACGGGAGGAGGACATCCTGCCCTTCTCGGAGCTCTGCAAAACCTACGGCGTTACGAAGCCTGTGAAGATCGTGCTGGGCGGGCGCGACCGGGAGGAGTCCGTTTACCGGGCGGCGCTGGAGGCGGATCCCCGGACGGAGTTTTTGGCGGTGCAGGATGGGGCGAGGCCTCTCGTAATGCCGGAGCTCATCGACGCCGTGGTGACGGCGGCCTTCCGCTGCAACGCCGCCGCCCCGGCGGTGCCGGTGCGGGATACCATCAAGCGCCGGGAGGGCGACCGGGTGACGGAGACGGTGGATCGGGCGAGTCTCGCCGCCGTGCAGACGCCCCAGGTCTTTGAGGCGTCCCTGCTGAAGGCGGCGCTGCAGTCCGCCATGGAGGCGGGGGCTGCCCTGACGGACGACTGCTCCGCCGTGGAACGGCTGGGGAAGATCGTCTATCTTGTGGACGGCGACCCGGAGAACCTGAAGATCACCACCCCGCTGGATCTGGTGCTGGCGGAGGCGATCCTGGAGGATCGGAGGCGGAGAGGATGACAAGCTTACGCATTGGTCAGGGCTACGATGTCCACCGGCTGACGGAGGGGCGGGCGCTGATCCTGGGGGGCGTCACCGTCCCCTATGAGCGGGGGCTGGACGGGCACTCCGACGCCGACGTGCTGACCCACGCCATCATGGACGCCCTGCTGGGGGCGGCAGGCCTGGGGGACATCGGAAAGCTCTTCCCGGACTCGGATGAGCGGTACCGGGGCATCTCCAGCCTGCTGCTGCTGCGGGAAGTCGGGAAATGCCTGAGAGACAACGGCTGGCAAGTGGCAAACCTTGACAGCACCATTGTGGCTCAGGCCCCGAAGCTGGCTCCCTACCGGGAGGCCATGCGGCGGAATCTGGCGGAGGCCCTGAGCATCGACGTCCCCCGGGTCAGCGTGAAGGCTACCACGGAGGAGCACCTGGGCTTCACCGGGGACGGCTCCGGCATGGCCGCCCAGGCCATCGCCCTGATCGAGAGAGCATAGAGGGAAACCGTGACAGCCGCGAAGCGGCGGAAAGGAAAGAGCGTGAAAAAACCGTATTTTCTGCCCCTGGTTCTTCTGCTGGCCCTGACTCTCACCGCCTGCGGCGGCAATGGCGGCGCCAGCCCCAAGACGGCGGAACCCCTGACGGAGGAGGAAGCCGCCGCCATCGCCGAGCCCTACTTCCGGGAGAACTACGGCATGGAGGTCTACGGATTTCCCGTCATCTCCGTTCAGACCAAGAACAAAGGCATCTGCAACTGCGTCCAGGCGGCCCAGGTAGACGGTGGGAGCCACCTCTATTCGCTGCTGCTGGACCAGAAGAACGAGCCCTGGATGGACGATATGGCCCAGGTAGGGGAGATCGAGGCCATGGAGGAGCGGTATCCCGACGGGCTGAAGGCGGAGGGTACCCTGCCGAACTATGACGAGGGAGTCCTAGGCACCCGCTTCCACAGCGAGGACCAGGTATTCCAGACGAGGTTCACCCTCACCACCCACGTTCTTCCCCAGAGCGAGGATGCGGACGCCGTCTGGGAGCTGCTGCAGGCCTGGAAGGAGGCCGGCGGCGAAAAGCTGGAGCTCTGTGTCGGGCTGCCGGACTTCCTGCCCCAGGAGAGCGGCCCTGAAGTGGGGGCGCTGCTGTCCTGCGATCTGTTCCCGGGGATGAGCCGGAAGGAGTTTGACGCCGCTTACGCCGACTACGTGGACGGTATCTTCTGGGACGAGAGCATGTTCCAGGAGATGGCGGGGCGGCTGGAGGAGGCCGGGTACCAGGATGTCTCCTATGAGGTCACAGGCTACGATGAGGAGAGCCGTACACTGGAGATCGGCTGCGATGTCCGGATGCCGGAGGGCGTCACGGAGGACACCGCACTGAGCCTGGTGCCGGAGATGGAGGACGAGATCTACCTCCGGATCCGGGATAAGACCGTGAGCGTTTCCCTGTACATCTACGACTGATAGCTTGACAAAGGGCGGATCTTATGGCAGTATGAACTGTACTAGTACAGTTCATACTGCCGTGCCGTTTTCCGGCATGGCGGAAGGGAGGCACCGTGCATTTTCCGGACAACATGACCTGGCAGTACTTCTTTTTCGACACCTATCCCGGGTACTTTCTGCAGCTGCTGCCCCCGGCGCTGCTGGCGGGGGCGGTCTACGCCGCCCTCCGGCTCCGGCGGGAGGGGAAGACGAAGCGGATTTTCCCGGCGGCGCTTTTCGTCTGCTACCTGGTGGGGCTTCTGGGGGTGACGATCTTCCTGCGGCTCATCAACATGGGCTGGTACGCGCTGCTCTACCGGCAGCCCAGCGGGATGTCCATCCGCTGGTTCGGGGGAGCCTTTGACTTTGCGCTGGGGCTGGACTTCGGGGCGGAGAACCTCTTCAACCTGCTGCTGTTCCTGCCCTTCGGCTTCCTTTATCCCTGCTTCCGGCGGGGGGCGACGTGGCGGCGGACGGTGCTGGCGGGGCTGGGGCTGTGCCTTGGCATCGAGCTTTTGCAGCCGGTCTTTGGCCGGAGCTTTGACCTCAACGATATCCTGCTGAACGGGATCGGGATTCTGGTCTCCACGGCGCTCTGCTTCGGCGTTGGCCGGTGGAGGGGAGGGAGGAAAGCATGCTGAATGAGGAGGGCTTTGACCGCTGGGCGGAGGACTATGACGCGGACACGGCCCGCTCCGACGGGGAGGGGAGCTACCCCTTCGCGGGCTACCGGCGGGTGCTGGATGCCATCGCCCGCCGGGTGCTGGCGCGGGGGACGCCCACGGTGCTGGACATCGGCTTTGGCACCGGGACGCTGACGGAGCGGCTCTGCCGGGCAGGATGCGAGGTTTTCGGGCAGGATTTCTCGCCGGAGATGCTGGCCGGGGCCCGGGAACGGATGCCGGAGGCGACGCTCCGGCTGGGGGATTTCCGCCGGGGGCTCGTCCCGGCGCTGGCGGAGCGGGAGTATGAGTGCATCGTGGCGACGTACTCCCTGCACCACCTGACGGATGGTGAGAAGACCGCCTTCCTGCGGGAGCTGCGGGGGCGGCTGCGGCCCGGCGGGGAGATCCTGGTGGGGGACGTGGCCTTCGAGACCCGGGCGGAGCTGGAGGCCTGCCGCGCTGGGGCGGGGGAGGCCTGGGACGAAGAGGAGGTCTACTTCGTGGCCGGAGAGCTGCGGCGGGATTTCCCGGGGCTGCGGTTTGAGAAGCTGTCCCCCTGCGCCGGGGTGCTGAGCCTGGGGAAGGAATGAGGAGGCCGCCCTGCCATGTCGGCAGGGCGGCTTTTTTGGCGGGGTGCGTTCCCGTTTTCCGCTTTGCGCATAGGATGGCGGGAGAGGAGGAGTGTCTCTTGGAGCAGTATCTCATCATCGCCCGCTCCGTCACCCATGCCCAGCGCATGGAGCGGGAGTTGCGCCGCCTGGGGATCCGGACCGGCGTCTTTCACGCGCCGCTGGAGCTGACGGCGGGCCGGGGCTGCGCCTATGCCCTGGCCGTCGCCCCCGCCGCCATCCGGGCGGCCCTGCAGGCCATTGACGGGATGCGCCTGCGTCCCGCTGCCATATACTTTCAGGATGGGAACAGATACCGGGAGGTGGCGCTATGATCTATCTGGACAGCGCCGCCACCAGCTTCCGCAAGCCCCGTTCCGTGGCCCGGGCCGTGGCGCGGGCCATGGAGACCCTGTCCTCCCCGGGGCGGGGAGGGTACGAGAGCGCCATGCTGGCATCGGACACGCTGCTGGAGTGCCGCCTGGCGCTCCAGCGGCTTTTCCATGTCCCGGAGGCGGAGAGGGTGGTCTTTACCCTGAACGCCACCCACGCCCTGAATATCGCCATCCGCTCCCTGGTGCCGCCCGGGGGACGGGCGGTGATCTCCGGCTGGGAGCACAACGCCGTGACCCGGCCCCTCCATGCCCTGAGGGCGGAGCTGCGGGTGGCCCGGGGGCGGCTCTTCGACGACGCGGCCTTCCTGGAGGACTGGGAGCGGGCCCTGGGGGAGGGGGCGGACGCCGCCGTCTGCACCCAGGTCTCCAACGTCTTCGGCTGGGCGCTGCCCCTCCGGGAGGCGGCGGAGCGCTGCCGGGAGCGGGGCGTGCCCCTCATCGTGGATGCCTCCCAGGGGGCGGGGGTGCTGCCGCTGAACTGTGAAGGATTTTCCCTTGCCTATGCGGCCATGCCGGGGCACAAGGGGCTGATGGGGCCCCAGGGGACGGGGGTGCTGCTCTGCGGCGAGGGGCAGATGCCGGAGCCCATCCTGCAGGGGGGCACCGGGAGCTTGTCCCGCCAGCAGGATATGCCGGACTTCCTGCCCGACCGGCTGGAGGCCGGGACACACAACGTGCCGGGCATCGCGGGGCTTCTCGCGGGGGTGGAGTTCGTGGAGGAGATCGGCCTTGGGGCCATCCGGGAGCACGAGCAAGCCCTCTGCCGCCAGACGGCGGAGGGGCTGGCCGCCATCCCGGGGATGGAGGTCTTCCGGGGGCCGGGGCAGACGGGGGTGCTGTCCTTCCGGCACCGGGACATCCCGGCGGAGACGCTGGGGGAGGACCTGTCCCGCCGGGGCGTTGCCCTGCGGACGGGGCTCCACTGCGCGCCGCTGGCCCACGAGAGCGCCGGAACCCTGGAGACCGGGACCCTGCGGGCCAGCTTCTCGGTCTTTAACCGGGAAGAGGAGGTGGAGACGTTCCTCGGGGCGGTGGAAGCCGTCTGCCGGGAAAAATCTTGAACAGACCGTGAACTTTTCCGGCGATTTCCTTGCATCCGGAGGCTATGTCCGGTATAATATGCTGGTTAAAGAATATCCGAGGACGAACCGCGCCGTTCCGGCGCGGGGAAGCGTCTGCCGTCCCGGAGAGGGCAGGGCGGGCAGCACCAAAGAGGAAAGGAAGTCGATGCGCCGATGGTTTCCGTTTGGATCGCAAACGTGGGGAGGTACCTGCTGCTGACCAGGGTCACGGATATCCTGGACGTGGCCATCATGGCCTTCCTCCTCTATAAGCTCCTGACCCTGCTGAAGACCACCAACGGCACGAACCTCCTCAAGGGCGTGCTGATCTTCCTGGGGGTGCTGTTCCTCTCCTCCATCCTCCAGCTCAACGGCCTGAGCTTCATCTTGAGCCGGATGCTGGAGTGGGGCGTGCTGGCCCTCATCATCCTCTTCCAGCCGGAGATCCGGCGTGTCTTGGAGCAGGTGGGCAGCCAGCGGCTGAAGTTCCTCAGCATCTTCTCCCGGGAGGACAGCGTCTCGGAGATGGAGAAGACCATCGCCCAGACGGTGCTGGCCTGCACGGAGATGTCCCGCAGCCGCACCGGCGCGCTCATCGTCTTTGAACAGAAGATCCAACTGGATGACATGGTGCGCAGCGGCACGGTGCTGGATGCCAGCGTTTCCAGTGAGCTGCTGAAGAACATCTTCTTCGTGAAGGCCCCCATGCACGACGGCGCCGTTATCATCCGCCACGGGCGGCTGCTGGGCGCGGGCTGCATGCTGCCCCTCAGCAAGAACGTGAACCTCTCCCGGGATCTGGGTATGCGTCACCGGGCGGGTATCGGCATGAGCGAGAACTCCGACGCGGTGGTGGTCATCGTCTCGGAGGAGACGGGCTCCATCAGCGTGGCCATCGGCGGGATGCTCCGCCGCCACCTGATGCCGGAGACCCTGGAGAACATCCTCCGCAACGAGCTGATGCCCCAGGAGGAGGGGGAGCAGCCGGAGAAGCGCCGCTTCCTGGCGAAGCTCTTCCCGGCGAGAAAGGAGGACGGCGGCAATGAAGAGTAACAGCAAGCGCCGCAGCAGCTTTTACCTTGTCCTCTCCATCGTGGTGGCCCTGGGCATCTGGGTCTATGTGGATCTCACCCAGGGGATCACCGCCAGCAAGGAGGTCTACGACATCCCCATCGAGTTCCTGGGGGAGGACACCACCCTGGCCGAGCGTGGCCTCATGCTCCTGGCGGACAGCGAGACCACCATCGACCTCAAGCTGGAGGGCACCAAGAGCATCCTGGCCCAGCTGGATACCTCCAAGCTCCGGGTGCAGGCGGATCTCTCCGCCGTGACGGAGACCGGGGTACAGACCGTCCTCTGCCGGGTCATCTATCCGGAGTATAAGTTCAGCAGCGGCCTGACGGCCACCACGCCGACGAACTCCTTCAACATCACCATCGACGTGGGCGAGCTTTACAGCCGGGAGGTCGAGATCCGCTGCGAGATTCAGGGCGATGTGGCCGAGGGCTACATGGCCGGAGAGCTGGAGCTGACCCCAGAGAAGCTGGAGCTCCGTGGGCCCCAGGCGGAGGTGGACGCCGTCAGCTACGCCAAGGTGTCTTTGAACATCGCCAACGCCACCGAGACGGTGGATCAGGCCCTGCCCTACGTGCTCTACAACGAGCTGGGCGAGCCCATCTCCGGCGGGGATATCCACGCCGTGCAGGATGAGATCCGGGTGGTGCTGCCGGTCTACGTGGTGAAGGAACTCGCCCTGGAGGTGGACTTCCTGGAGGCCCCCGGCCTCAGCCGCGACAACGTCAGCTACCGGATCGAACCTTCCTCCATCATGGTCTCCGGCGAGGCCTCCATCCTCAACGGCATCGACCGCATCGTGCTGGATACCTTCGACCTCTCCCAGCTCAGCGGGACGCCGGTCTACAACTACGTGATCCAGCTACCGGAGGGCTGCTCCAATCTCAGCGGCGTCACCCGGGCGGCCATGACCATCTCCTTCATCGATATGACCAGCGACCAGCGCACCGCCACCAGCTTCCAGGCCGAGAATGTGCCGGAGGGCAAGCACGTCACCATCCTCACCGATGAGCTCAGCGTCCGCATCCGGGGCACGGCGGCGGACGTGGCGGCGGTGCAGGACGGGGACATCACCGTGGTGGCGGATCTCCAGGAGATCTCCGGCGCCAGCGGCACCTACACCGTCCCGGCGCAGATCCTGATCTCCACCGGCGGCGACGTGGGCGTGGTGGGGGACTACCAGGTGACGGTGACCATCACAAACGCTCCGGCGGATGAGCCGGAGCCCTGACGAAACCAAGCCCTCCGGCCCCGCGCCGGGAGGGGCGCGCGAAAGTGAGAGCAAGACAATGACACAGATCGCAACCGTTGAAAAGATCCTGAACGAGGGCTACGCGGAGGTCTCCGTGCCCCGGAAGTCCGCCTGCGGCCATGACTGCGAGGAGTGCGCCGGCTGCGGCGTCACCGGGACCGCCGTCCACGCCCGGGCAAGGAACCCCATCGGGGCCCAGCCGGGCCAGAAGGTGGTGGTGGAGAGCAGCACGGAGAAGCTCATGGGCATCATCCTTCTCGTCTACATGGTGCCGGTGGTGCTCTTCTTCCTGGGCTACGGCGTCACCGCCCTGCTGGGGGCCGGGAGCGGCGTCCGGGCGGCCGTGGGCATCCTGGGCTTCCTCCTGGGCATCGTGCCCGCCATTCTCTATGACCGGCGGCTCCGGGCCCAGGGCGGGCTGATCTTCCGCATCGTGCGGCTTTTCTGAGGGATGTTCGGCTACGTGCTGCCGCCGCTGGAGCGCCTGAGCCAGGAGGAGCAGGATCGCTTCCGCGCCATGTACTGCGGGCTCTGCCGCTGTCTCGGCCAGCGCTGCGGGGAGAGCGCCCGGATGATCCTGAACTATGATTTTACCTACCTCGCCATCCTGCTCTCTGGCAG
>CAKTSC010000049.1 GCA_934597465.1 uncultured Dysosmobacter sp. | reverse complement strand
TACGTCCGCCGCTTCCGGCTTTTTCGGGGGTGCGGGTGGATCCGCTTGGGAGATTTGGGCGGGTGGCTTGCAGTCACTCGCTCAGGTATTTCCAGGTGAGGCTCAGCTGCATCTCGGTGCCGATGCTCAGGGCGTCCTCGTCCAGCAGGAACTTGGGGTTGTGGTTTTCGGTGTCGGTCTTCTTTTCCGGGTCGCCGGAGCCAACGTAGTAGTAAACGCCGGGAGCGCGCCGCATGAACTCGGCGAAGTCGTCGCCGCCCATGGTCATGCAGCTGCGGTCGCTTTGGATGTTCTCGGGGCCCAGGAGCTCCGCAGCCACCTTCGAGGCCATCCGGGCCAGGGCGGGGTCGTTGTTCACCAGGGTATTGCCGCACTTGTAAGAGATCTCGCAGGTGCAGTGGTGCTCGTGGCAGATATCCTCCACCAGCTCCTGGAGCCGGGCGCGGACGGCGGCATCATTCTCATGCAGGCAGCGGATGGAGCCCTCCAGCTCCAGGGTCTCGGGGATGACGATGTTCTTCGTTCCGGCGTGGATCTTGCAGACGGTGACGATGGTGGGCAGGACGGCGTTGAACTCCACGGAGAGCATGGTGCGGATGTCCAGAAGGATCTGAGGCACGATGTCGATGGGGTTCACGGCCCGGTCAGGATGGCCGCCGTGGCCGCCCTTGCCGTGGATAGTGATCTTGAAGTAGTAGGCGGAGGCCATCATGGGCCCGGGGATGATGCCCACCTTCCCGCTGCGGATCCGGGGCCAGACGTGAAGGCCGATCACGGCGTCCGGCTTGGGGTCGTCCATGGCCCCGGCCTGGATCATCAGCTCCGCTCCGGCGTCCTCCTCGTTGGGCTGGAAGAGGAAGACGGCGGTTCCGGGCAGCTCTGCCTGGTGCTGCTTCAGGATCCGGGCGGTTACCAGCTGGATGGCGGTGTGGCCGTCATGGCCGCAGGCGTGCATGACGCCGGGGTTCTGGGAGGCGAAGGGGAGGCCGGTCTCCTCCTGGATGGGGAGGGCGTCAATGTCGCTGCGGAGCATGATGGTCTTCCCCGGGCGGCCGCCCTTCAGAACGCCCACCACGCCGGTTTCCAGGTAACGCTTCGTGGGGATGCCCAGGGCTTTCAGGTAGTCCTCAATGATCCGAGAGGTGCGGAATTCCTTCAGCCCCAGCTCCGGATGGGCGTGGAAGTCCCGGCGCAGGGCGATAAGCTCATCCCGCTGCTCCGCCACGGCGGCCTTGATGTCAAAGGGTGTCTCCATACGGTTTCTCCTTCCAATAATAAAACGTTTTACTTGCCGGAAGAAAAGAGAGAAACGCGTTCTCTCTTTTCTGGGATCCCAGGGGAAAAGACGGGGGAAGGGCGGTGTTACGCCAAAACGGCATCCACTGCGGGGCAGGGAGCGGTGCTCTGGCGGATTACCAGGGCGGGGTCGAAGATCTGGCTTTGCTGCTTCGGCGCGGCGCCGTTGATGAGCTCCAGCAGTACTGAGATGGCGGCGCTGCCGATCTGATCCACCGGCTGGCGGACGGTGGTGAGGGGCGGATTCACCAGTGTGCCGAAAAAGACATCGTCGAAGCCCACCACGGAGAGATCCTGGGGGACGGAGAGCCCCTGGCGCTGCAGCTCCTGATACAGGCCGAAGGCCATCATGTCGTTGAAGCAGAAGACGGCGCTGGCGTTCTGAGAACGGAACTGCTTCAGCGCGGCACCCTCCCGGCCCAGCTGGTAGTTGCCCTCGAAGAGGAGACCCTCCTCCAGAGGGATGTTCCATTCCTGCAGGGCGGCCTGGTAGCCCCGCAGGCGCTCATTGCTGCTGATGACGGTCTTGGAGCCGGTGTAGGCCCCGATGCGGCGGTGGCCAAGCTCCAGCAGGTGGCGGGTGGCGTAGTAGCCGCCCAGGAAGTTGTTGGAGCTGACGGAGTAGCCGCTGCTGCCGGAGATGAGACGGTCTACCATCAGGAAGGGGATGGTGAGGTTCTCCAGGTAGTCCAGAAGCTGCTGGTTATCCGCCTGGGAGACCGAGGGGGACTTGGCTAGGATGATGCCGTCCACCTGACGGTCGGCGAAGATCTGGATGTAGGCCAGGTCGCGCTCGGCGTCGTTGCCGCTGTTGCCGTAAATCAGGCTGTAGCCGGCGCGGTTGGCGGCCCGTTCGATGGTTTTGGACAGCTCCGCAAAGAAGCTGTTGCTGTTGTCCGGAATGATGAGGCCGATGACGTTGGTGCGCTTGGTCACCATGCTCACCGCCAGCTGGTTGGGCCGGTAGTTCAGGGCTTTCGCCGCGGCCAGGATGCTGGCGCGGGTGGAGAGCGGGATGCTGACGCCCTCCTTATTGTTGAGCACGAAGGAAACGGTCGTGATGGAGCAGCCGGCTTTCCGGGCCACGTCCTTGATGGTTGCTCGGGCCAAACATTGCACCTCCTGCCAGGGGTTTCCGGAAACGCTTCCCGCGTTTGCCGTTTTCAACCGGGAATACAAGGTTATTATATCGGAAACCGGGGAACCGTCAAGGGTTCTGGGGAAAGAACTTCGCAGATTCCGGCAGTTTGCCGGTTTTTCCCGTTAAGAATTCCACCCCGGCACGTTTCGCGTGCCGGGGGTGGGAGCGTTCAGCGGGGGAGGGGCTTGCGGAGGGGGAGGTAGGGGTTTGCGGAGGTGGGGATCTCGGGGCCGTAGCGGGTGTAGCCGTTCTTGTGCCAGAAGGCCCAGCTTTGGGGGTTGCCCTTATCCACGGCCAGGCGGAGCTCCCGGAAGCCCTCCGCCGCCAGGGCGGCCTCCGTTGCCCGGAGGATGGCGGAGGCCTCGCCCCGGCCCTGGCAGGCGGGATCCAGGATGAGCCAGCCCATCCAGGCCATCCCGGGCTCCGGATAGCGGAGGATGAGATCCATCACCGCCGTGAGGGCGCCCTCCCGGAGGAAGCCCAGGAAGAGCTTGTCCGCCGGGGTCTTCCCCGGGGGAAGGGCCGTCATGTCGGAAAGGATGCTCTCCCGGGTGGGGAGGGGCGGGTGGTAGCGGTAGAAGATCTCATTCCCGGCGGCCAGGGCCAGGACGGAATCGGCGTCCTCCGGCGTCAGGCGGCGGACGGTGTGGGCGGGGGAAAGCTTTTCAATATCCATCATATTATCAATCAACTCACAGAAGACGGCAGAGGAGGATGGGAAGGAAGATGGCGGGCACCAGGTTCATGACCTTGATCTTGGTGATGCCCAGCATGTTGAAGCTCAGGGCCACGATGAGGAGGGAGCCCACGCAGGTCATCTCTGCGATGACCGCGTCCCCCAGCAGGGGGGAGAGGGCTCCTGCCGCCAGGGCGATGATCCCCTGGTAGGCCAGCACCGCCCCTGCCGACAGCGGCACCCCCAGCCCCAGGGAGGAGGCGAAGACCACGGAGCTGACGCCGTCCAGCACGGACTTGGCCTTCAGGGTGTCGAAGTCCCCGGTGAGGCCGTTCTCCAGGGCCCCCACGATGGACATGGCCCCCACGCAGAAGACCAGGGAGGCGGTGACGAAGCCGTCCGCCACGGAGCTGCCGCCGGACTTCAGGAGGTGGGAGAGCTTCTCCTGCACCCACTGGCCCAGCCTGCCCATGCGGCCGTCCAGATCCAGCAGCTCTCCCAGGACGGCGCCGACCACCATGGAGAGGATGGCGATGAGGGTATTCTGCCCTTTGAGGCTGCCGGTGATGCCGATGTAGAGCACGCAGAGGGCCACCCCCTGCATGACCAGGGTCTGGAGGCGCTCCCCCAGGCGGATGCCCCTGGCCCCCAGCACGGCGGAGAGGCGCCCCGCCAGGGCGTGGATGCCCAGGCCCACGGCGGAGCCCGCCAGGATGGCCAGGGCGTTGATGATGGTTCCCGTCAGCATTGCGTGTCCCCCTTCCCCGCGCCCGCGATGAGATCCCGGACGATGGCGCTGCCCAGCAGCAGCCCCGCCGCGGCGGGCACCCAGGGGGTGCTGCCGGGGACGCTGCGGCGGCCCGGGGGCGGGGATTCCAGGGCGGCGGGCTTCGCGGCCTCCTCCGGGGAGAAGACCACCTTCAGGTGCCGGATGCCCCGGGCACGGAGCTCCTTGCGCATGACCCGGGCCAGGGGGCAGCCGTAGGTCTCGGAGATATCCGCAAGGCGCAGGAGGCTGGGATCCAGCTTGTTGCCGGTACCCAGGGTCATGATGAGGGGGATGTGCAGCCGCCGGGCGGTCTCCGCCAGATCCAGCTTGCAGGAGACCAGGTCGATGGCGTCGGCGATGTAGTCGTAGCGGCAGCCCTCCGGGAAGAAGCGCTCCCGGTTGGCGGCGTCGTAGGTCTCGCAGATGGGGTGGAGACGCAGGGCGGGGTTGATGTCCCAGAGCCGGGCGGCCACGGCGTCGGTCTTCCGCTGGCCCAGGGTGGAGCCCAGGGCCTCCAGCTGGCGGTTGCGGTTGCTGCGGGAGACCGTGTCGTTATCCACGATGGTGAGCTCCCCCACGCCGCTGCGGGCCAGGCACTCGGCGGTGTAGCTGCCCACGCCGCCGAGACCGAAGAGGATCACATGGGCGTGTGCCAGCCTTTCCTGGGCCTCCCGGCCCCAGAGCATTTCGTTTCGCAGGAACAGATCGTTCATTGGTTTACCCTCCGGAGGATGTTCCGGGCGGCCGGCGCCCGGGGGAAAGCAGGAAGGGATCGGCGAGAGCCGATCCCTTCCGGTCAGATGAAGCGGTGCGCGGGGATGCGCGGGCTCAGCCCAGCTTGGCGGTGCCCTTGTCCGCCAGGGTGATCTCCTCGTCGCCGGTGTGCTCGGCGTACCAGGCGTCATAGTCCGCGCTGGAGAGAGCGTTGGTGACGGCGACCTCCCAGGCGGGGATATCGTCGCCCACGTAGTAGACGATGTGGTAGCCCTTGTAGCTGCTGCTCTCGCCGTAGACGATGTCCACGTCGCCGGTCTTGCGGCCGGCGTCGAAGCACCAGTTGTCGAACTCCTCCACCATGCGGCCCTGGCTGACCTGGGTATAGAGGCCGCCGGCGGTGTTGGAGCCGGCGTCGTCAGAGTACTCGTTGGCCATGGCGGCAAAGCTCTCCTCGGTGGCGTCGCCGCTCTTCCACTGCTCCAGCAGTTCCTGGGCGCGGGTCATGGCCTCGTTCTTCCGGGTCTGGAGTTCCTCGGCATAGGTGTCGGACTCGCTGTCCAGGCCGGTCTCGTCCACCTGCACCAGGATGTGGCGCACGTCCACGGTCTTGTTCTCGTCCCGGTAGCGCTCGTTGAAGCGGACGACGTAGTAGGTGCTGGAATTCTCGTCGAAGAGGACGGCGGAATCCTCGGACTGGCGGGCGCTGTCAAAGAGCCAGTTCATGAGGGTGCTGTCGGAGTAGGTGGCCTTGGCGTTGGTGGAGTAGCTGGCCTTGTCCTCGTCCTCGGCCAGCTTGGAGAGGATGCCGCCCTCCTGATACTGGGCATAGAGGCTGTCCGCCAGGGTCTTGGCCTCCTCCAGGGCGGCGGCGCTCTCCTCGTCGGTGGGGGCGACGGTGTTGCCGTCGGCGTCCGTGGTGGAGGCGGCCTTGCCGGAGACGGTGATCATCTCATAGTTGACGTAGTCGTAGCTGTTGGGGTTCTTGGCGTACTCGGCGTCCAGCTGATCCTGGGTGTAGCTGAGGGTGTCCTTATAGGCGCTGACGTAGTGCTGGGCCAGGATGGTGTTCTTGATGAGCTTCTGGTAGGTGCTCATGTTCACCAGCTTGCCGTAGATGAGCTGCAGGTAGCCCTTGGCCTTGAGGCTGGTGCCCTTGGCGGCGTTGTAGTTGTCGGCGCTGGTCTGGAGCTGGGCCATGGCCTCGTCATAGTCGGCCTGCATGGACTCGTCCCAGGTCATGCCCTCGGCCTTGGCGTCGGCGCAGAGGGACTGGATGGCGGCCATCTCGGTGGTGGCCTGCTTGAGGAAGTAGTCGAACCAGGTGCTGCCGTCGTCGGTCATGGTGCACTCCTGCTCCTTCAGGCTCTTGCTGGTGTCCAGGCCGAAGTAGGAGAGGTAGTAGTAGTAGTTGCTGACGAAGCTCTGGTAGTTGTTGACGTAGTAATACTGGGTCTCGGCGGCGGTGTAGCTCTCCCCGTCGATGGTGACGGCAGTGACGTTCCGCTCGGTGACGCCGGACTTCCAGACCAGGGAGATGATGCCCACCACCACGAAGGCGATGGCGATGAGGAGGTAGATGGTGCTGCTGCGCTTCTCCTCCCTGCGCTCCTTGGCTTCCTTGGCGGTCTTGGGATCCACGTAGCCGGAGTTTTCCTGCTCCTGGCGAACTTTCTTTTCTCTCGATGCGCTCATTCGTTTTCAGTCCTCTCAAGTTTTCAGGGGATGGCCCTCTCCCCGGAAAGGGGAAAAGACCGCAGAGATACTGGTATAGTATACTTGATTCCCGGCCGTTTCGCAAGAGGAAATTCCGCCCCGGGGGCCTTTTCCCGGGAAAAAAGGGGAAATGGGCGAAAAAAGCGGGAGCAGAGACGTCTGCTCCCTTCCTCCCCGGCGCGGCCGGAGAGATCCGCTGCCCCGCGCCGGCCGTGTGGCCTCGTTATAACCTGCACCAGAACGGCCAGGTGGGTCGCCTCCGCTTGGCTTCACCGCTTCCAACTTCCGGCCGCAAAAGGCAGCCGGGAGGCCTGCGAACCGCGAAGCGAGTCCGGCATCCCGTATAACGAAATGTGGGTTAAAAAAAGACCATCACGCACCGGGCAGGGCGCTCCCCCGGAGGGGAGGGCGGGGGGCTTTCGCCCACCGCGCTTTCAGCTTACCACAGTTTCCGCGGCAATGCAATCGAAAAAGGGGAGAACTTACTCCTCCTCTTCCTCCTCCGCCGGGAAGAAGGCCCGGTACTCCTGGCCGTTCACCTCGAAGACGGAGACGAACTCCAGGGTCAGCTCCTCGCCGTCCTCGGCGGTGACGCTGAGGAAAATGGGATCCTCGTCGTCCTTGTCCTCGCCCTCGTCCTCCAGGAGATCCTCCATGAAGGCGGCGTAGGCGGCCTCCAGCTCCTCCTCGCTGTCGCAGGTGGAGAGCAGCTCCTCGCCGTTTTCGTCGTGGATGACCTTCAGGATGATGAGGCCGTCGCCCTCCTCGCCGTCATCCTCCTCTTCGCCCAGGGGCTTGGCGTCAAACTCGTCGCGCATGGGGGTATCCTCCTTCGTTTCATTCGTTGCCTTGATTCTAACCGCTTTTTCCCGGAAAAGCAAGGGCCCCGCCGGGGCAAAATGCGGGAAATCCGGAAGGAATTTCCGGAGAATGAAGCGAATTCCATGGAAAACGGGCGGAAAGGCGTATTTTCCGGCGGAAAAATCCGGCTTTTCAGGGTTGACAGGCCATGTTACAATGATTGTCATGATGGAGCAGCATGACCATCCACAGCCGCCCCGCCCACCGGCGGAGGGCGGCATGAGGGAATACGAGCACCCGCGCCGTCCGGCGCGGAAAGAACGCAAGGAGGTGCCAAATTGGAGCACGAACGGCACGAGCGGCGCGAGGACAGCCGCGCCCGGCGTCCGGCCCCGGAGGCCCGGCACGCAAGCCCGGAGCACCGGCCCCGCAAGCACAAGCGCCGCAAGGGGGGCGCGGGCTTCGTCATCGGGACGGTTTTGCTCATCGGCGTCGTCACCTGCGCCATGTTCGCCGGGATCTTCATGACCTATGTGAAGACCACCCTGGCCCCCACTCTGGACGTGGACATCGACGACTACAACATGTCCCAGTCCACCATCGTCTACTATACGGACAAGGAGACCGGGGAGGACGTGGAGCTGGAGACCCTGAAGAGCGAGGAGTACCGCATCCCGGTGGAGTATGACCAGCTGCCGGACGCCATGTGGCAGGCGGCGGTGGCCATCGAGGACAAACGTTTTTTCGAGCATCACGGCGTGGACTGGCAGCGCACCATCGGCGCCACCGTCAACATGTTCTTCAAGCAGCGCAACACCTACGGCGGCTCCACCATCACCCAGCAGACCCTGAAGAACATGACCAAGGACAACAAGCCCTACGTCAACCGCAAGGTGCGGGAGATCTTCCGGGCGCTGGAGTTTGAGAAGAAGTACACCAAGCCCCAGATCCTGGAGCTCTACCTCAACTATATCTATCTCGGCAGGGGCTGCCACGGCGTGGAGGCCGCGGCGAGGTACTACTTCGACAAGCACGTCTGGGAGCTCAGCACGGCGGAGTGCGCCAGCATCATCGCCATCACCAACAACCCCTCCGTCTACGGGCCCTTCTCCACCATCACCATCACCCGGGAGGACGGCTCCGTGGTCACCCCCCGCCAGCTCAACAAGGAGCGCCAGGAGGTCATCCTGAAGGAGATGTATAAGCAGGGGTACATCCAGACCGAGGAGGAGTACCAGGCCGCCGTCAGCGAGGAGCTGGCCTTTGTGGAGCGGGAAGGCACCGCCAACGAGGTGATGAAGGACGAGAGCACCGGCCAGAGCAAGTACCAGTCCTACTTCGTGGATCAGGTGCGCCGGGACGTGGTGGCGGATCTCATGGAGCTCTGGGGCATGGAGGCAAAGCCCACTCTGGCCAAGCTCCTCTCCGGCGGCTACCGAATCTACACCACGATTGATCCGGACATCCAGGCCATCGCCGAGTCCGTCTACGCCGACCGGGGCAACCTCAATAACCTGACC
>CAKTSC010000048.1 GCA_934597465.1 uncultured Dysosmobacter sp. | reverse complement strand
CCCTCGGCGCTCTGCAGCCACTCGATCATGGCCTTGGCGGCGTCCATGTGGGGGGCGTTCTTCACGATGGCGGCGGCGAAGGCGAAGGCGGAGGAGCCCTCGGCGGGATAGACCATCTTGATGTTGGTGGCGCCGTCCTTCAGCAGGGTGGAAGCGCCGTCCTCATAGGTGAGGCCCACCACGTACTCGCCCTGCTGCACGCTCTTGAAGCAGGCGGAGGAGGAGCCGACGACGATGAGGCCGTTCTGCATCATGCCCTCGATCTGGGCCCAGGCCTCGTCGGAGTCATTGCCGTACACGGCGAAGATGTTGGAGAGGTTGTTCCACGCGGCGGAGGAGGAAGTGGGGTCGGAGATGATGACCTTGCCGTTGAGGGCGGGGTTCAGCAGATCGGCGTAGGAGTTGATCTCGATGCCCAGCTCGGCCTCCAGGTCGGTGTTCACGCAGAACACCACGGAGGACAGGTGGTCGTAGTTATAGAAGCCGTTGTTGCTCTGGTACTCCTTGGGCAGCTCGCCGTCGTGGGAGGAGACATAGGGCTCAAAGATCCCGGCGTACTTGTCGCCGTCCGCCTGGTTGAGGCCGGAGTAGAAAACGTCGATGGTGGGATTGTCGCCCTCGGCCTCCACGCGGGCCACGCCCTCGCCGGCGGAGCAGGTGATGACCTCGATCTCCACATCGGGATAGAGCGCGGTGAAGCCTTCGGTGATGGCCTCCAGGTCAAGATCGGTGGCGGAGGAGCAGATCACGAGATTGCCGGAGATGTCGGCGGGCGCGCCGGCGGAGCCGGAACCGGAGCCGCTGGCGGCGGGGGTGTCGTTGCCGCAGGCGGCCAGAGACAGGGCCATGACCAGGGCAAGAACAAGCGCGAAGATCTTCTTTTTCATCTTTTCTTTTTTCTCCTTCTATCATTTTTCTCATAAGCGCCGCAAAGGCGCTGACAAGCCGCGAAAAGGGGGGGACTCAGTCGTCCCAGGGATGCATGACCACCTTCATGGCCTTCCCATGGCGGAAGGTCTTGTAGCCCTCCAGCCACCGGGACATGGGGATCACCTCGCTGATGAGGGGCTTGAGATCCACGCACTTGCCGTTGAGGATCCGCAGCGTCCGGGCCCAGGTAACGGTGCTGGTGGATTTGTCGCCCTGAATGGTGATCTCCTTCTTATAAACAACGTTGTAGTAGTCCAGGGGGATGTTGCCCATGTTCATGCCGATCGCCACAAAGGTGCCTTTCCGTTTGCAGCAATCAAATCCGCAGAGGATCCCGGGCACCGTGCCGGTGCACTCGTAAACGAAGTCGGCTCCCCGGCCCTCGGAGATCCCCTCCAGATACGCCTTGAGATCCGTCTCCTGGGAGTTCACCACATGCTGGATGCCGTAGTGCTCCTGGGCGAAGCGCAGCCGCTCCTCGTCGCCATGGATGCCGGACATCACCACCACGCAGCCCGCCGCCTTGGCCAGGGCCGCCACCATCTGGCCCATGGGGCCGGGGCCCACCACCAGCACCAGGTCGCCGGGGCAGGGGTGGGTCAGGATGCACACCGCGTGGACGACGCAGGCGAAGGGCTCCGCCAGGGCGCCCTCCTCAAAACTCAGGTCGTCGGCCAGCTTGTGGCAGTATTTCTCCGCCGCGATGCAGTAGTTGGCGAAATAGCCGTCCGCCGCCGAGCCAAGGCCCTTGCGGCTGGCGCACATGTTGGTCTCGCCCTTGCGGCAGTATTCGCAGGTGCCGCAGGCGGTGAGGGTGGTCTCCGCCGTGACTCGGTCGCCCACCTTCACCGAGGTGACGCCCTCGCCCACCTCCACCACGATCCCGGCCCCCTCGTGGCCGATGATGACGGGGTAGGCGTAGCGGTCGGCCATCAGGCCGTTGTAGAGGGCGTGGATATCCGAGCTGCAGATGGACGCTGCCATCACCTTGATCTTGACCTGGCCCGGGCCGGGCGTGGGCTCCGGCAGGCCGGTGCGGAAGAACGTGCCGTTCTCTCCGGGAAATTCCTTCACGATGCCGTTCATTGCTTGTTCTCCATCTCCGTTCCAAAAGTTACATCTGAACGTTTTTCGTGTTTGAATATAACATTACGCCGTTTGAAATGCAAGCGCCAGAACGGAGATTCCACGATTTTTGTGAGTTATATACGTTTAGAACACAAGAAATTGTTGTTATCCACCAATCAGATCCCGGGAAAACTGTTCATTGTTAACATTTTAACCGCTCCGAACGGGGCCCGGAAAGAATTCCGGCACTTTCCGGGAGAAAATGTTTGACCATTCCGGGATTTGATGTTAAAATGTTAACAAAAACAAGACCGTGCAAGGAGGATGCCGCCATGAATGCCAACGCCCGCAGAGAGCAGATCCTGGAGTTCGTCAACCAGCAGCGGGAGGTGAGCTTCGCCAGCATCCGGGATCTCTTCCCGGATGTGTCGGAGATGACCGTCCGCCGGGATCTGGACTACCTTGACCAGGCCCACCAGATCGTCCGCGTCCTGGGCGGGGCCCGGTCGGTGGGCTCCCTGCTGCCCACGTCGGAGGATGCCTACACCCAGCGGAGCCTGGCCCACGCCGAGGGCAAGAAGCTCATCGCCCAGAAGGCCAGCCGCCTCATCCAGCCGGACTCCACCATCTTCCTGGGCTCCGGCACCACCACCTACCAGCTGGCCAAGCTCTTCCCCGGCGGGCTCAACTACGTCATCACCACCTGCCTCAACTGCGCCATCGAGCTCTCCTCCCGGGAGGATCTCTCCATCCTGATGCTGGGGGGCAGCATCAATAAGAACAGCTACTGCGTCAACGGCTCCATCGCCGCCGAGATGGTGGAGAATATGCGCTTCAACATCGCCTTCCTGGGCGTCAGCGGCTACTTCCCCGGCAAGGGCTTCGCCACCAGCGTGGCGGAGGATTACGTCCTCCGCCAGAAGATCGTGGAGCGCAGCGACTGCACCGTGATCCTCATGGACTCCAGCAAAGCCATGTCCCGGGGCATCTATACCTTCGCTCCCTTTGAGGCGGTGGACTACGTCATCTCTGACGGCGGCCTTCCCCAGAGCATGGTAGACGAAGTCACCGCCAGCGGCATCACCGTCCTCTGACCCCTGCCCTAGTAAAAAAGGAAGCACATCCCACGGCCGCCCGCCGGGATGTGCTTCCTATTTTTTCACTTCTGGAGATCCTGCTTCTGAATATCCCTCAAAAAGGGAACAGAGCCCATGCCCCATCCCCGCCCCGCCGCCAAACTACCGCAAAAACCAACTCCGCTGCTTCCCGCAGATCTCCCATATCGCACAGGGGCCGCCCTCCGCCCCGCCCCTCGCCGGACTTCCGCAAGGAATACCCCTCGTTGGTTCCTGTACCCCCCAACACCGCGTAGGGGCGGCCCTGTGTGGCCGCCCGCACCCCCGTCTCCCGTCCTTCGTCCCCCGTCCCCCGCCATTCTCCATTATCAATTCTCAATTCTCCATTCCCCAAGCCGCAGAAGCGCACACCGCCCTTTCGGACGGCGTGCTTTCATTCTGCCCGCAGGCGGTTGATGAGCCCCAGCAGCATCAGCATGTCGCTCTCGCTGAGCTGCCGCATCCCCTCCAGCGCCTTCTGCAGCAGCTCCGGATTCTGGCTGGAGGTATCGAAGAACTGCTGGGGCGTGATCTCAAAGTAATCGCAGATGGCCAGAAACTCCTTCATGGGCGGCAGGGCCTTCCCGGAGGAGATATTGTAGATATAGCCCCGGCTGTGGCCCAGGTCATAGCTCATCTGATACTCGGAGACCCCCTTCCGCAGCCGCAGCTGCGTGATCCGCTCCCTGACAAAGGATTCATTCACTCGGTCATCCCTCCCTTACAGAGAGCATAGCCTTTTTCCGGCGCCCAATAGTAGAAAAATAATTGTTGTTAAATCTTGCCATAGTCCAACGATATATGTTGTAATCCAAGAAGACTTGTTGTCATAGAGAAAACAGTCAAAATAAATTGGAAGGAAGGATACAAAATGAAGAAAGCAGTCTCCCTCATCCTGGCTCTGATGCTGCTCCTCACCCTCTGCGCCTGCGGGGAGGAGGGCAGCAGCGGCACTCCCCAAATGTCCAAGGAGGACATGCTCTCCTCCTCGGAAAGCGTGGATATGAAGGATTTCACGGATGCCGTCGATAACAACATTGTAAGCGCGAAGCAGCTCTATTGCGGAAAAGTCCTCGAGGTTACCGGAGTCGTCGGTGAAATAAAGGAAGACCATATTGCCCTTGTCTATGAGTCTACCTATAGCGGAAAGATCATAGACGTGTATCTCAGCACAGAAGAACTGGCATCCCTGCAGCTGTTTCAGAAGATCGTTGTCGTCGGTTTGACGGAAGATACTGTGGAAACAGTTTCCACAACGGTTCGCGGGTATGATACGGAGGAACTCCATTTCCCGATGAAGCAAGCCTACTTAGTGCAAGATACCTTCGAGGTAGACGGAACGCTTCGCACACAGGATGCCAGTTACCTGCCGGAGATCGTGTTTAATTTTCAGATCGGAGATGAGTCCAAGCTGCAGAATGTATACTTCTCCGAGGAAGTGGACACCTCTCAGATCGAATGGGGAACGGACATGACAATCCGCGGAAAGCTTATCTATCTCCCCGGGATTGATTTCTGGGATATCATCGAGGCCACCATTGTGGAATAAGGGAAAGGGGCGGATGCAAGTCCGCTTCCCCGGGTATGGTACTGCCCCCCGCTAACCCCGTAGGGGCGGCCCTGCGGGGCCGCCCGATCCCTCGTCTCTCGTCCCATGTCCTTCGTCCCTCGTCCCCCCGTCATTCTCCATTATCAATTCTCAATTCCCCATTCCCCAAGCCGCAAAAACGCCCGGGCGGAGCACTCGCTCCCGCCCGGGCGTTTTCCGCGCATTCCGCACGTTTCCTCTATTAAAATATGAGAGGAGGGGTGGAACGCCGCATCAAGAGAAAGGCGGAACGCCGCCCCGCCTCAGTAGTACCGGGGCGGGCAGACGGTGTCGGCCAGCTCCCGGGCCACCCGGCGGACGCGCTGCTCCTCGGTCTCCCGGGGCTCCGCCGTCCGCTCCGCCCGGCGGTGGCGGCGCAGGATCAGCGCCAGGGGCAGGGTCAGCGTCAGGCCGCCGCCCAAAAGGTGCAGAATGGGGGAAAACCGGGGGTAATCCTCCCAAAGAAGGGGAAAAACCGCGTCCGCCCCGCCGAAAAGCCCCAGAAGGAGCAGGAGGAGCCCCAGATTCCGGAGGCGGAAGACCTCCCGCAGCGGCAGCTCCGGGCAGGCCAGCTTGGCGCTGAGGGCCAGGATCCCCAGCAGCACCAGGCCCGTCAGCAGCCATTTCCCCGCCAGGGCCAGCACCGGCGAGAGGAAGGGCCAGGCAAGGCCGCCCAGCTGCAAAAGCGCCCAGCCCAGGCACCAGAGGGGAAAAGCCACCGCCGCCCGCACCCAGGCGGGCAGGCTCAGCACCGCCTCCCGGACGCCGCCGCGGGCCTGGGCACGGAGCCGCTTCGCGCCCCGGAGCTCCTCGCCCTCGTCGCCGTCGTCGGAGGCATCCGCCGCCGAGGAGACGGGCTGGGGCCCGTCCTGGAGGAGATCCACCGGATCCGTGAAGGCGGAACCCAGCATCACCCCGGCGGCAGCGGCCGCCGCGGCCGCAGCCAGGGCCGCCTGTTTTTTCCGATCCTTGGCCATATTTTTGCCTCTTTTCGCAGTTTTTCCCCCTTATTCTACCGCTTTTTCCCCGGGATGGCAAGGGGGGACGGAAGGGGGAAAACGGGAGAAAAGCGGCTCTTTTTTTCGCGAAACGGGGAAAAACAAGGTAAAAACAGGCGGGCACGGCAAATTCTTAACAGAATGGAAACAGTCTCCTCTGTTATAATGACGGTATCAGATCCAGGACCCGCCCGGCGGGCCCCGCTTCGTTTTCGCCGAAAAACTGTCTCCCATCGGCGGACGGTTGACCCAGGCGTCCCCCGGGGACGCCCCCTGTCAGGAAAGGAGGAGCGTATGACCCAGACCCCAAAAACCAAGACCAAGGTGGTGCCCAGCTATACCGGCACCCTCCGCAGCCACTCCCTGTCCCTGCCCCGCTGCGTCAGCGAGTGCAGCGGCATCCGCATCTTCGGCAAGCGCATCAAATCCCTGGCCTTCACCACGGATGTGGCCATCGTGAAGAACATCAATGCCGACGCCATCATGGCCGTCTACCCCTTCACTCCCCAGCCCGTCATCGCCCAGGCCATCATCAGCGTGGCGGACGTGCCGGTGTTCGTGGGCGTGGGCGGCGGCGTCACCAGCGGCATGCGCTCCGACCGGCTGGCCATCCAGGCCGAGCACCAGGGGGCCTTCGGCGTGGTGATGAACGCACCCATCCCCAACGATGTGGTGCGCCAGATCAAGGAGGACGTGGACATCCCGGTGGTGGTCACGGTGGTCTCGGAGAATACGGACATCCAGGCGCGGCTGGACGCCGGGGTGGACATCCTCAACGTCTCCGGCGCGGCCCGGACGCCGGAGATCGTGGCCCATATCCGCCAACGTTTCCCGGAGGTGCCCATCATCGCCACCGGCGGCCCCACGGAGGAGAGCATCCTTGCCACCATCCGGGCCGGGGCCAACGCCATCACCTACACGCCGCCCACCTCCGCCGCCCTCTTTGCCCGCAGCATGGAGCGCTACCGGACGGCGGCCAACAGGGAGTAAAGTTTTGCCGGGGACGCCCGGCGGCGTTTTTTGGGCCCCCGGTATCGGGGGCGGGATGGTTCTCTCAGCCCTTTGTAGGGCGGGGTGACCATGACTGACGCCCCAAATACCGTTCCGGAATTTGGCTGGCGGAAGCCACACCCTAGGCGCACCCCGCCGCCTGCAGACACATCCGGTAACCGGTAGAGGGCGGGCTCCGTCCCGCCCCGCCGCCGGACTATCGCAACGAACAACTCCGTTGGTTCCCGCAACCCTCCACCCCTGCGTAGGGACGGCCCTGTGTGGCTGCCCGCTCCTCTGTCCTTCGTCCCCCACAGGGCGTAGGGGGCGGCGTCCTTGACACCCCGCCGATGGCCGGTTGACAACCGGGGGAGCAGGTGATGACCTGCGGCATCTGGGGATGTATTCTTTTCAAATTGAAAGAATACCCCTTCGCGCTCCCTAAGAAAAATTCTGGGAGGGATGTCGTCGTCGCAAGCTCCATATCCTTCGCCGCTGCCCTGCGGGCACCGGCTCACTCGCTCCGCTGCTCCTCCTCTTCCCACCGCAAACGCTGCGCTTACTTTGCGGTGGGAGCCCTATTTTCCCTCCCAGACCCTCCTTGAAACGACCAAAGGGAGGGGGCCTGCGGGCCCCCTCCCTTTGGAATCCAACCCCGGGGGAGGGTGGGCGAAGGGGGCGCTACGATAGACGGAGGCCTTGATTTTTGGGACTTTCGGCAGGACGGTGGGGGGGTGGGCTCTGTCCCACCCCGGGGCAGGGGCTTTCGCGTGGGGGTGCTTCCATGCGGACGCTTCGCTGCGCACGGGACGGGGTTGGGACGGGCATCGAATCGGAACCCTATCAACCATCGGGCCGAAATTTGTTATAGTCTCTGCTTCTCTTGCCGCACCGCTCCGCTTCGCTGGCCTGGTGGTTGCGGGAGAATGCTATATGGGAACGGATTCCCACGTCGCTTCGCTCCTCGGAATGACGGGAAGAGACGGAAAGTTCTTCCCTCATTCTTTGGTATTGCGAGGAGGCCCGCAGGGGCGACATGGCAATCCGTTCTTTTGTTGGCAGTTTGGTCGCAACAGCGTGTCCGGGCGGCCAGATAGGGCCGCCCCTACGCGATGTTGAAGGTTTGCGGGAACCAACGGAGTTGTTCGTTGCGGTAGTCTGACGGCGGGGCGGAGCCCGCCCCCTGCGGAGAGGGGCAGGCACAATTAAGATTTGTCTTTCCCCGACGGACAAAAAATGCGCGGGAGCTGGAAAAGTGGTGGGACATCTTTTGCAGTATACATACAACTTGAAAGGAATAATACCGCGGAAAGCGGGAAAAATCTACGGATTTCAGCAAATACCAACAAAGGCCGACCTAAATTTTGTTGGAATTTGCGGCTTGATTTTTTCATGGATTTTTCATAATATGTGTGCGTCGGAGAGGGTGGAAAAACGATTTCGCCCTCACTTTCCACGCCATCGAACTCCAGGAGCGGTAAGAAACGGCAGCGGCGGGGCAGGCTCAGTCCCGCGGATGCCGGAAAACGCCGGATGGGCTGTGAGCCCTCCCCTCCGGCGAGCTTCCTGTCTGCCGGGAAAATGGCGCGCTTCCGGAACCGTCAGGCTTCGGGAGAGAGACAGAGGCGGGCCGGCCCCCTTCCGGAAGAGGGCCGCCGGACTGCCGGCCGCCGGGATGTGCCGTCCCCGGCGGTCAGGATCCCGGGACGGCACGAAAGAGAAAAGCAAAAGAAAAGTAAGAGGAGCATTTAAGGAGGAGAGACGTAATGCTTAGCTTTCTGATCTGTCTTGCGCTTCTGATCGGCGGGTACTTCATCTACGGCAAGGTCGTGGAGAATACCTTCGGCCCCGATGACCGCGAGACCCCGGCCGTCAAGATCAACGACGGCGTGGACTATGTCGTTCTGCCCCAGTGGAAGCTGTTCATGATCCAGCTTCTGAACATCGCGGGCCTCGGCCCCATCTTCGGTGCTCTCAGCGGCGCTCTGTGGGGACCCGTGGTCTTCCTGTGGATCACCTTCGGCAC
>CAKTSC010000047.1 GCA_934597465.1 uncultured Dysosmobacter sp. | reverse complement strand
ACCCTGTACCGTCTGGCCTGCCCCATAGGTCACATTGTGTACCTATGAACATGAACCCTTGGATTTCGGGGATTTTTCTTTTCAGAGGTCATTGGGCACGACTGCGGCGAGGGCATAAGTCTGCGATCTGTGCCTTTCAGGGGCGGCATTTCCGGTTTGCGGGGAATGTTAGACTGGGGGGCAGGAATGACGAAAGCTTATTGCTTGTTGAAAATTGTGAAGAGAGACCGGCGTCAGCGAGTGTTGACGCCGGTTGTTCTATTTATGGAATAGCTGCGATGAAGGGAGCGGGAGAGGGAAGGAAGGGAGAGACGAGTGAGGATCCTGCGGTGGGGACGAGGGAAAGGCCTGGAGCTGAAACGCTCCGGGCCTTTTTCGCTTTGGGGTTGATGGACTGCCCTGCGGGGGTGGGATGGGAACGAAGGCGGCAGATCCGCGGGGTGGAATGGGGATCCGTGGAGGGGAAGCGACTGCATTGAGGGAGGGGAGCGGAGGCCACGGCTCCGGGGTCAGCGAAAAATGCCGCGGCTGCGGTCGATGAGCATCCGCTTGAAGCGGGTGGCGGCAATGTTCAGGTGCCGCGTCCGATCCTCCACCAGGAGGATGTCCCGGCTGGGGAGCTCCCCGGTCAGGGGGATCTGCAGGATCTGCTTCTGGGCGATTGCCTTCCGGGCCAGAAAGTCCGGCAGGAAGGCGATGCCCAGGTTGCACTCCACCATGGGCAGGATCTGGTTGGTGGTGCCCACCTCCGTGTCCATCTTCCAGAGGAGGCCGTGGCGCAGGAAGAGCTGGGTGTAGAACTCATAGGTCATGGTGCCCTGGCCCAGGCCGATGATGGGGTAGTCCAGCACCTCCTGGTAGCCGAGGCCCTTCTCGCAGAGGGGGGCGTACTGCTGGCTGCCCACCAGCAGGTCGGTGAAGCTGGCCAGGCGGGAGGCGTTGAACTGAGGGCCTACGTCGATGGGGCCGGTGACCACGGCGAAATCCGAGACGCCGTTGCGCAGCAGCTGCAGGGCCTGGGGGGTGGAGATATTGGAGATCCGCAGCTTGATGCCGGGATACCGCTCGTGGAAAGCCGCCAGCACCGGCATCAGCACCAGCTTGGAGGCGTTCTCACAGGAACTGATGTTGACAACGCCGCTCTGCATACTTTCATCATCCGCCAGCTCCCGCTCCGCCTGCTGCAGATGGGTGTAGGCCACGGAGACGTGGGCGTAAAGCTTCTCCCCTTCCGGCGTCAGGGTGATGCCCCGGTTGGAGCGGACGAAGAGCTTGCATTGGAGCTGGCCCTCCAGGTTATTCATGAACTTGGTGATATTGGGCTGGTTGCTGCCCAGGGCACTGGCAGCCTTGGAAAAGCTCTTGTACTTAGCCACATAGTAAAAGATGCGGTAGTAATCGTAAGTGACTTCCATATGTTTCCCTCCGTAAACGGTTATATACATTTAGTACATGCCCATCATACTATATATGTATTTTACACCTTGCAATGTACAGTATATACTAACGGTATCAGAAATAAAGTCGTAAAATTCGACAAAATGATGCCGATTTTTTAGCAATTTTGGGTAAGACTGGAGCCCATACCCAGGGAGGGCAGCCGCCGATTCCGGTCGGAAAAGCGGCAAAACCCCTGGGATCTTCCAGCGTTTGCTTCGTTTTTGATGCCCGGTGCGACCTTTTCGGCACCCGAAGACCGGGGGCCGGGGGAGACGCCGGTCGTTGAAATAAGGATCGGTTCCGCAGGCGTATGACTGCGGAACAAAACCAGTATCAGAAAGAATGTGAGGGCGAAAACATGTACAAGGATTACCGGGGAACTCATGGCGTTGATCTGAAGGTGAACGTCTGCGGCGTGGAATTTCCGAACCCGCTCATTTTGGCTTCCGGCCCGGAGACGGACTCCGCCGAGAAGGTGCTGCACGCCTTTGAGTGCGGCTGGGGCGGCGCGATCCTGAAGACCGTTGCCATGGATCTCAACGCGCACACCAACGTGACTCCGCGCTTCAACACGGTGAAGATCAACGGCCGGACGGCCGGCTTTGCCAACATGGAAGTCAGCAGCACCCACGATCTGGAGTGGTGGGCCGAGGTGGTGCACCGCATCAAGCGGGAGTATCCCGACCGTCCCATCTTCGCTTCCATCATGCGTACCTCCAACCGCAACGAGGATGACTGGATCCGCGCGGCCAAGGTTTTCACTGAGGCCGGTGTTGACGGCTTCGAGCTGAACTTCTCCTGCTCCCACGCCTTCCACGCCGCCGGCGGCGGCGCCTCCATCGGCAAGGATCCCGCGGCTACCGAGATGATCACCCGCTGGGTGCGCTCCGCCACGGACAAGCCCATCATTGCCAAGCTCCCCTCCATCACCTCCTACATCTGGGATGTGGCCGCGGCTGCCATGCGCGGCGGCGCGGACGGCATCACCGCCATCAACAGCGTGCCCGGCATCTCCGGCTTCAATCTGGACACCATGGAGCCCTATCCCAACGTGGAAGGCTTCTCCTCCTTCACCGGTTACAGCGGCCAGGCCATCAAGCCTATCGCCCTGCGCTGCGTCGGCGAGATCCTGACCCGCATGGACGTGCCCGTCATTGGCTGCGGCGGCATGTGGAACTGGCAGGACTGCATCGAGTTCGTGCTGATGGGCTGCTACGCCACGCAGCTTTGCACCGCGCCCATGTTCAAGGGCTTCGCCATGGCCGAGAACCTCATCGAGGGCATGTCCAAGTACCTGGCCGACAAGGGCTTCCACTCTCTGGACGAGATCCGGGGCGAGGGCCTGAAGCGCTTCATGGATCACGGCGATCTGCCCCGCGACCACAAGATCCAGGCCCACGTGGATCCCGAGAAGTGCCGCGGCTGCGAGATCTGCTTCCACGCCTGCCAGGACGGCACCGGCAACGCCATCGAGATGCGGGACGGCAAGGCCTTCGTCACTGAGCGCTGCATCGGCTGCGGTCTCTGCCCGCTGGTGTGTCCCGCCGGGTGCATCACCCTGGAGCACAAGTAAGAGAATCTGAAGAAAGGGGAATCGCGGTATGGCGGAGCTCCTGGATACCATCATTCAGAACGTTGACATCGTTTACAGCGACCGGGTCGTCCGGGGTGACCTGGGCATCCGGGACGGGAAGATCGTTCCCGTGACCGGCGGCGCCCGCAAGGTCATCGACGGCACGGGCCTCACCGCCCTGCCGGGGCTGCTGGATACCCACGTGCATATCCGGGCCCCGGGCATCAGCCACCGGGAGACCTTCCTCAGCGGCACCAGCGCGGCGGCCGCGGGCGGCATCACCACCGTCTTTGAGATGCCCGTTTCCCGGCCTGCCACCTCCACGGTGGAGCTGCTGGAGCAGCGGGCCGAGGTCATGGAGAAGGAGGCCGTGGTGGACGTGGCCTTCTACGGGGCCGCGGGCTACGACAACCTTGCGGACATTGCGCCTTTGGCGAAGGCCGGCGTGGTGGGCTTCAAGACCTTCTCCCAGAAGGCCGTTCCCGGCCGGGAGAACGAGTTCCACGGCCTGACGGCCCCGGATTCCGGCACCCTTTACCGGGTCTGCGAGGAGGTGGCCGCCACCGGAAAGATCCTGGCCATTCACGCGGAGTCCGATCCGCTCATCGATCTTGTGCAGAGCGACCCCCGTTACCGGAAGTACCTCTGCGTTCCCTACTATGCCCGCCCGCCCATCGTGGAGCTGGACGCCATCGCCCGGGCCATGGTCATCGCGGCGGACTGCGGCACCCGCATCAGCCTCTGCCACACCAGCAGCCCTGCGGGTGTGGAGCTGATCCGCGGCATGCGGCGGGAAGGCCAGGAGGCCTACATCGAGAGCTGCGTCCACTACTTTGAGGGCAGCACCGAGGATGCCATCCGCCTGGGGCCCTGGGGCAAGCTGAAGCCGCCCCTGCGGGAGAGTGCGGGCCTGCCCCGGATGCGCCGTCACTTCGCCGAGGGCCACATCGACATGCTGGGCAGCGACCACGCCCCCTTCACCCAGGAGGAGAAGCTGGCGGAGAAGACCCCCGACGGTCTGGCCGCCATGGAGCTGACCCTGCCCATGCTGCTCTACCGGGTGAAGACCGGAGAGTTCACCCTCTCCCAGATCGCGGCCTACGCCAGCGAGCGCCCGGCCAAGATCTTCGGCCTCTACCCCCACAAGGGCAGCCTCCGTCCCGGCGCGGACGCGGACATCGTTCTGGTGGACTGCCGCCGCGGCTACACCGTGGACGTGACAAAGCTTTTCACCCAGGCCAAGGACTGCGCCCGGCTCTATCAGGGCCGGGAGACCGGCGGCACCATCGTGCGCACGCTGGTGCGCGGCCAGACGGTCTATGAGAACGGCCGAATCACAGCGGAACCCGGCTGGGGCACCCGGGTGCGCCCCTGAGCGCAAAGCCCCGCAATCATTCGTTCGGTAAGGCGGAACGCGCCTTGCGATATATCACATTCAAAGGAGAAGAAAACAATGAACACTTTGAGAGGCAAGAATTTCCTCAGCATCATGGATCTCTCCAAGCCCGAGCTGGAGTGGCTCATCGATGAGGCCCTGTATCTGAAGCATCAGCTGGATCGCGGCGAGCGCCACGACGAGCTGCTGAAGAACAAGAGCTTCGGCATGATCTTCGCCAACCCCTCCACCCGTACCCGCGTCTCCTTCGAGACCGGCCTGACCCAGCTGGGCGGCCATGCGCAGTTCTACAACTCCACCGAGATGCAGCTGGCCCACAAGGAGTCCTGGGCTGACACCGCCAAGGTTCTGAGCCGCTACCTCAACGGCCTGCTGATCCGCATCTACGACCTGCCCGAGCTGGGCATGGGCCGTGAGGTCGTCCGCACCGTCGCCGAGAACGCCTCCATCCCCGTCATCAACGCTCTGGACGACTTTGAGCATCCCTGCCAGTGCATCGCCGACCTCGTGACCATGAAGGAGAAGTTCGGTGACGACTTCAAGAAGAAGAAGGTCGTCATGTCCTGGGCTTACTCCGAGCGCTTCAAGCCCGCCGGCGTTCCCCAGGCCATCCTGGCCGCTGCCGGCCTGCTGGGCATGAACCTGACCCTGGCCTATCCCGAGGGCTATGACCTGCACCAGGAGTACATGGATTACTTTAACCGAGTGGCTCCCTCCTCCGGCGCCAAGCTGAACATCACCCACGACCTCAACGAGGCCTCCGAGGACGCCATCGTCATCTACGCCAAGAGCTGGGGCTCCTACTCCATGCCCAGAGAGGAAGACCTCAAGTATCGTGAGCAGTTCAAGGATACCTGGTGCGTCAACGACCATCACTTCGAGCTGGCCGATCCCAACGCCATCTACATGCATCCCCTGCCCGCCAACCGCAACCAGGAGGTCACCGACTCCGTCATGGACGGCCCCCACAGCGCCGTTTACGATCAGGCTGAGAACCGTCTGCACGCCCACAAGGCTATCTGCGTCGGCCTGATGTCCGATAAGATCTGATCTTACTTCACCGAGCAGCGACCGCGTTCCCGCCCCGTCCTGCGGGGCGGGGCGGGAACGAAAGGATGAGAGAAAACTATGGCAGAGATTATCCTGCGCGTCCCCTGGGGGGAGGCGGCCAAGGAGTTCCGGCTCCCGGAGGAGTCCGTCGCCTGGACGATCAGTCCCAAGGCGATCTCTCCCGTGCCGGATGAGAAGGCGGAGATCCTGCGGGCTATGCGCGAGCCCATCGGCATGCCCGCGATCCCGGAGGTTCTGGGCGATCCAGCGGGGAAACGGATCGCCATCGTCGTGGACGACAACACCCGTGTCACCCCCGTGAACCGGATCCTTCCGGTGGTGGTGAACGAGCTGAACCGCTACGGCGTGGAGGACTCCCAGATCACCGTCATCATCGCGCTGGGCTCCCACCGCTACATGACGCCGGAAGAGATCGAGAAGCGGGTGGGCAGCGAATGCTACCGCCGCCTGCGGATCATCAACCATGAGTACGACAACCCGGCGGAGCTGAGCTATTGCGGGGAAACAAAGTTCGGCTCCCCGGTGTATGTGAACCGGAGCTTCGTGGAAAGCGACTTCGGCATGTGTATCGGCAACATCATCCCCCATTTCGTGGCCGGCTGGTCCGGCGGCGCCAAGAGCATCCAGCCCGGCATCTGCGGGAAGGAGACCACGGCGGCCGTCCATCTCAACAGCAGCCTTGACTGGCCGGAGCGCTTCGGCAACGCGGAGAACGATATCCGCCTGGATATCGAGGAGATCGCCAAGAAGGCGGGACTCCGCTTCATCCTCAACACCATTCTCAACCTCAAGGAAGAGGTCGTGCATGTGGTGGCCGGTGAGCCCAGAGCGGCGCACCGCCGCGGCGTGCAGTACGCCCAGGAGGTCTACCAGCAGGAGGTGACCGTCCGTCCGGACGTGGTCATCGTGGGCTCCTACCCCGCCAACCGGGATCTTTGGCAGGCGGGCAAGGCCCTGGCGGCGGGATGTATGAGCGTCCGGAAGGGCGGCACCATCATCCTGGCGGCGCCCTGCTTTGAGGGGGCCTATCCCGAGCACCCCGACGTGATGCAGCTGGGGACGATGGATCCGGAAAGGATCTTCCATCTCAGCAAGACCGGCCAGTTTTCGGACGTGGTTGGCTCCACGGGATACATCAGCGCCGGCGTGATGCGCCAGATGGCGAAGGTGATCCTGGTATCCGAGGGCATCGACCGGGAGACCACGGAGTATCTGGGCTATACCTACGCACCGAGTCTGAAGGAAGCCATTGCCATTGCAAGAGGCTTTGAAGGGGAGGCGGCCACCTTCGGGCTGCTGACCCACGGGGCAGACCTGGTGCCGCGCGTGATCGAACAGGCGGAAGGCCTGTGAAAATCAAAGTCAGGTGATAACAGCAAGACCAAATTTTTAGAAGGGAGAAAGAGATATGTTTGGGCTTCCTCTGGGAACCGCGTTTGCGTGGTTTGGCACCCCCATTGCAATGATCATTCTCATTTTCGTCGTGATGTGGATCGAAGATCAGCGCAACATGGACGAATGGGAGGGTGACCCCATTGACGTCGAACCGTTCGTGAAGATGAAGAAGGAAGGGAAGGGTGAGAAGAAATGATTGTTGAGAAACTCGGCTCCACCGCCATGATCATCTTCTGGATCTACTTCGCGGCAATGATCGGCATCGGCATCTACTGCAGAAAGTACAGCACGGACTTCAACGGCTTCATGGTCGGCAAGCGTGACCTGGGCCCCTGGTATCTGGGCTGCGCCTTCTTCTCTACGTACCTCAGCTCCTCCGTGCTCATCGGCAACTGCGGCACCGCCTACTTCAACGGCATGTCCTACATGTGGAATACCGTGGCGCAGGTGCTCTGCACCCCCATCGGCATCATCCTGCTCTTTGCGGGCCTTTCCAAGGCTTCCAAGCAGCTGGGCGTCGTTACCGTTCCCGGCTACCTGAAAAAGCGCTATCTCAGCAATATCCCCTCCGCCCTGCTGGCCTGCTTCATGCTGGTCTTCCTGCTGCCCTACCTCATCGGCGTGGCCAAGGGCAGCGCCCTGATGATCTCCGCCGTTACCGGCATGACCTTTGCTCAGAGCGTTTACCTGATCCTGGGCGTCACCCTGGCTTACTCCCTGATCGGCGGCTTCATGGCCGGCACCATTACCGACTTCTTCCAGTCCCTCCTGATGTGCTTCGGCGCTACCTTCGTGTTCGTCGCGGCCCTCATGAAGATTGGTGGTATTGAGAACGTTATCACCACTCTCAGTGAGATGGATTATGACACTCTGGTTTGCTCCCCCGGTGCTCTGGGCTGGAACCAGCTGGTCGGTGTGACCTTCGTCTTCGGTCTGGCTCCCTGGGGCCTGCCCCAGCTGCTGCAGAAGGGTTTTGCCATGAAGGACAAGCGGGTCATCAAGCCCTCTGTCGTCATCGTTATCCTTCTGATGCTGTTCATCCTCTATTCCTCCAACGCCAACGGCGCCATCGCCCGTGCTCTCTACGGCGATGCCCTGCTGGAATCCACCGACTCCGTCTTCCCCTACATGGTCACCCAGCTGATGCCTGAGTGGGCGCAGGGCCTGGTCATGGCAGCCGTCGTGGCTGCGGCCATGTCCACCCTGGACGGCGTTATCCTGGTCATGGGCGCTGCCGTGGCCAACGACCTCTACAAGGACTGCATCAATCCCAAGGCTTCCGACAAGACCATCCTCCGCATCACCCAGGTGGTCATGTTCGTCGTCCTGGCTCTGCTGACCATCATCACCGTCGGCGGCGTCGGCACCCAGATCACCTTCCTGGCCACCTTCTCCCACACCATGATGGCCTCCATGATCGCCGTTCCTATGTTCGGCGGCATGTTCTGGAAGGGCGGCAACACCACCGGCTGCGTCACCGCTCAGCTCTGCGGCGCCGGTACCGCCATCATCTGGTATGTCCTGGGCCAGCCCTTCTGCCACTTCTTCTTCCCCGCCATGATCATGTCCTTCGCGGGCTACATCGTGGGCAGCAAGCTGGGCAAGCCCCTGCCTCTGGAGTACGTCCACATCCTCTTCCCCGACGGAAAGCGGGAGAAGGAGTTCCACTGGGGTGTCTTCAACAGCAAGACCAAGAAGGAAGCTGTCAAGTAATCTTCTCCATCCATGGATGCCCCTGCCGCCGCGGTGCGCGGCGGCAGGGGATATCCCGGCAAAACGATCCGCACGCTACGGGAACCCTCTCACAGCAAGGAAAACGGCAAGCAGCGAGTCCCTGTACC
>CAKTSC010000046.1 GCA_934597465.1 uncultured Dysosmobacter sp. | reverse complement strand
TGCAGCTCCTCCAGCGCGCCCTCGTAGGGGGTGGCGCCGATGAGCTCGCCGTCCACATAGAGGCCGTAGCCGTAGGTGACGAGGCCGATCTCGTCGGAGAGTTCCTCCTCCAGGGTGTTCTCATCCACCAGCTCGCTGCGGGGCAGGATGGCGGTGGCGTAGCGGAGCATGCTCTCGGAGATGGTATAGCTGCCGCCGAGAGCCTGGCTCGTGCGGTGCTCCAGGTCGGTGGCGGCATCCTTGGCGGCCCGGAGGGAACCGACCTTGGCCAGCTCCTGCCCGTCGTAGCTCACCACGGTGCCCACGGTGAAGAAGGAGAAGAAGCCCACCACCAGGATCACCACGGCGGCCCCGCCCAGGAAGCAGAGGGTGTGGGCCCGGCGGTGCTCCACCGGGCGGTGTCCGCCGCTGCGGGAAATGCGGCTGCGGCGGTGGAAGAGGTGCCGCTCCCGCAGGCGGCTGCCCAGCACGGGCAGCATGCCACGGAAGAAGAGGAGCAGCTGGATGGGCTTCCGGTTGGACTCCGGGAAGCGGCGGGCCTTCTCCTCCCGCCGGATGCTGCGCAGGCGCCGGCGGATGTGGCCCATCCACTCCGAGAGGTTCCCGGTGAAGGCCGGGACGGCCTCCTTCCCGGCGCTCTCCTCCGTCACGGGGGCGTAGACCACGGGGCCCTGGCTCTCCGTCCGGTGGGCGCGGGCCTTGCGGGGGGGCTTGGCGGCCCGGGCGGGCCGGGCCTTGCCCTCCGCCCTGGCGGCCCGCGGAGCCTCCGGCCGGGCAGCGGCCGGGACAGCCTGGACGGCTTCCGGCGCGGTCTGCGCGGCGGCGGCTTCCGGCGAGTTTTCCGGCGCGGCCTGGGCGGAGACGGTCTCCGGCGCGGGGCCGGCGCTCCGGCGGCGGCGACGGTAACGGGCCAGGCGCAGCTCTGTCTCCCAGCGCTCCAGGCAGCGGCGCAGGGTCAGGCGGTCGGTTTCTTGCTTCCTTGTTGCGTTCATGAACGACTCCTTTGCAGGGGATGCCCGAAGGGCGGGCATGGATATCCGCCCCGGCGGGGCGGAAAAGTTACATTTTGTTACCGTTTATCATACTGTTTTTTTGCCCCAGCGTCAAGCCCTATTTCTATGGCCCGCCACCTCCGGCGGCCCCAAGATAGGGGAAACGGCGCTTTCCGGCAAAAAATTTGCAATTTTTTCACAAAATCGCCGGGGGCGTCCGGCCGCCGCCGGAGACGCCCCCTCCCCCGGCGGAGGCGGAGGGCCGGAAGGCCCGGGCCCCCCGGGGCTTCCCGGCGGCCGGGGCCCCGGGGACGGCGGGCATGTGCCGGAATTCTGCACAATGCCAGCGCCGCGGAAAACCGTACATTTTTTGGAAAGCCGGGGCTTTCCGCTCTTGCAGCTTCGGTTCGGATGGATTATAATATCCCTGCTGTTTTGGTAGGCCGGCGCCCGGCGCCGGAAAATCTGACATTGGAGGGATCCCTATGTTTAAGGAACTCATCGAAAAGCTGAAAGCCCATCCCCGCACCATCGTCTTCACCGAGGGCACCGACCCCCGCATCCTGGAAGCCTCCGCCCGGCTGCTGTCCGGCACCTTCCTGACCCCCATCCTGGTGGGCAACGAGGCCGCCGTGAAGGCCGCCGCCGAGGACTGCGGCTTCAATATCCGGGGCGCGCAGATCATCGACCCCGCCACCTACTCCCGCATGGATGAGATGGTGGCCACGATGGTGGAGCTCCGTAAGGGCAAGATGACCGAGGAGCAGTGCCGCGCCGCCCTGCAGAAGGGCAACTACTTCGGCACCATGCTGGTGAAGATGGGCGAGGCCGACTGCCTGCTGGGCGGCGCTACCTACTCCACGGCCGACACCGTCCGTCCCGCCCTGCAGCTGGTGAAGACCAAGCCCGGCAACAAGATCGTCTCCTCCTGCATGATCCTGGTGCGCACCAACGCCACCGGCGGCAGTGAGGTCATCGCCATGGGCGACTGCGCCATCAACATCGACCCCAGCGAGGACGAGCTGGTGGAGATCGCCGTGGAGTGCGCCCACTGCGCCCGGGCCTTCGGCCTGGAGCCCAAGGTCGCCATGCTGAGCTACTCCACCCACGGCTCCGGCAAGGGCCCCACCGTGGACAAGATGCGGGAGGCCACCGAGAAGGTCAAGGCCACCAACCCCGACTTCGACATCGACGGCGAGATGCAGTTCGACGCCGCCGTGTCCCCCGTTGTCGGCCAGCTGAAGTTCCCCGGCTCCCCCGTGGCGGGCTATGCCAACACCTTCATCTTCCCGGAGATCAACTCCGGCAACATCGGCCACAAGATCGCTCAGCGCCTGGGCCACTTCGATGCCTACGGCCCCGTGCTCCTGGGCCTGAACGCCCCCATCAACGACCTCTCCCGCGGCTGCAACGCCGCCGAGGTCTACTCCATGGCCATCATCACCGCCAGCCTCTGCAAGGACTGATCCCCGTGACTCCCAACGCGGCCGCCCATCCGGGCGGCCGCGCTTTTTCTCTCAGGGCGGAAACCTGCCGCCCCAAAGGCGCCACCGGGACGGCAGGGGAGAGCGGGCGGGGACGGAGCCCCGCCCCTGCGCTCCCGCCCAAGCACATGCCGCCAGGGCAACCCCAGCCCCACGCCAAAGCTCCGGGCTTCCGGCCCGCGCATCCCGAACAGCGCGCTCCCGGAGAGCCCCGCCGCCGAATCCCCGCCCGAGCAGCGCGAAAAAAGAACCGCCGGAGGCGGTTCTTTTTTGATGTATTTCGGGGTCTCAGTTCCCTTCGGCCAGGCGGTAGCCCACGCCCACCTCGGTGAAGAAGTACTCAGGCTCGGCGGGGTTTCTCTCGATCTTGCGGCGGATGTTGGCCATGTTCACCCGGAGGATCTGGTTGTTGGAGCTGGCCTGGGGGCCCCAGAGCTCCCGGATGATGAAGTCGTAGGTCAGCACCTTTCCGGCGTATTTGCCGAGAAGCGCCACGATGCGGAACTCGTTCAGGGTCAGCTTGGCGTTCTCCCCCCGGATGAGGGCCTGGTGCTTGTTGTAGTCGATGGTCAGCTCCCCCACGGTATAGGTGCCCTGGCGGGCGATCTCGCTGTTGCCGGAGGAGGTGCGGGTGTGGCGGATGGCGGCCCGCACCCGAGCCAGCAGCTCATCCGTGCCGAAGGGCTTGGTCAGGTAGTCATCCGCCCCCAGGTCCAGGGCTGTGACCTTGTCCTTCTCGTGGGAGCGGGCGGAGACCACCACCACCGGCAGGGCGGACCAGGCCCGGAGCTGCTCTAAGATCTTGAGGCCGTCCATATCCGGGAGGCCCAGATCCAGGATCACAAGATCCGGACAGTGGGAGGAGATGATGGTCAGGGCCTCCGCCCCGGTGTGGGCCTGGATGGCCTCATAGCCCCGGCTGGAGAGCGCCGCGGCGATGAACTGGGAGATGCCCTTCTCGTCCTCCACGATCAGCACTTTTTCACGGATGTTCATGCGCTTTCCTCCTTGGTAAGGGGCAGGGTGAAGCAGAATTCCGCTCCCTGCTCCAGGTTTCTGGCGTTGAGCTGCCCGCCATGGGCACGGACGATGGCCCGGCAGACGGAGAGGCCCAGCCCCATGTTGCGCTTGCCGTCCCCCACGCCGGTCTCGTTGTGCTTCAGGGTGCCGTCAAAGAGCTTGGGCAGCACGTCTACCGGGATGCCCTGGCCGTTGTCCGCCACGGAGAAGCGGGCGCTGTCCCCCTCGCGGGTCACGGAGAGGCGGACGGCAGTAGTGGTCTCGCCGTGGATCACGGCGTTTTCCAGCAGGTTGCTGAGCACCTGGGCGATGAGAATGGGATCCATGGGCACCATCAAAAGCTCCTCCGGCGCCCGGACGGTGATGGCGATCTGGGGGAAGCGCTTGCGGAAGACCCGGGCGGCGGAGCCCAGGATCTCCTCGGCCACCTCCTCATCCTTCACCAGCTCCGTCTCGCCCCCCATGCGGGTGATGGAGAGGAGATTCTCCACCACGCGGATGAGCCACTGGCCCTCCTCCCGGACGTTCTCCAGCATCTCCCGCTGCTGCTCCCTGGGGAGCTCCGGGTTATCCAGGATGGCGGAGGCGGAGCCGATGATGGAGGTCAGGGGCGTGCGGATATCGTGGGAGATGGAGCGGAGGAGGTTGGCCCGCATCCGCTCCTTCTCGGCATCCGCCCGCATAGTCTCCCACTTCTTCATCTTGGTGGTGAGGGCGGAGGTGAAGATGGACACCGTCAGAAGCGTCAGGAAGGTCAGGGGGTAGCCGTCGATGGTGAAGTCGAAGGCCAGGAAGGGGTAGGTGAAGGCGAAGTTCACGCAGATGACCCCCAGGATGGCGGCCACGATGCCGTAGAAGTACCCGTCCGTCAGGCGGGAGACCAGCAGCACCGCCAGCACGAAGACCGGGAAGGCGAAGCCCGGCGTGGTGCCCGCGAGGCGCAGGGGGGTGCAGACCGCCGTGGCCAGGGCCAGGATGCCCAGGGTGATGAGGGCGTCCCGCTTGGAGATGGGGAAGTATTCACGGATCCGCTGGCCCAGGGTCTTCTTCTCCGGCATGGGGATGCTCCTTTCCGGACGGCGGAGGCCGTCCCATCCTGCCGCCTATGATAGCACGGCTGGCCGTTAGGCGGCTGTTAAGATTCTCGGATCCTGGAAAAAAACGGCGGTTTTTGCCGTGCCGTCCCCGGCGCTTACCCCTCCGCCCGGCGGCGCAGCTGCTCCGCCGTGACGGCGTAGCCCTTCTCCAGTTCTTCGTCCACCGGGATGCTCTCCGGCATCTCCGCCCCGGCATAGGCAAGGACGCGGCGGCTCACTTCCCGGAGGAGGGCCGGGTTTTTCACGAGGATCGGCCCCGCCAGGGCGGAGGCGAAGACGTTCCCCTTCTGGTAGCCCTCGGGCCGCTTCTCGCCGTCGTTGCCGTAACCCATGGCGACGCCCGTCAGGAGGGGCGTTTCCACGCCGGTGATGACGGCGGACTTATTCATGAAACCCACCACGGCCTCCGGGAAGAGGGGGCAGGTACCGTAGACATCCTCCACGAAGCGCTTCTCCGTCTCCCGGGAGAGGAAGTCCGCCAGGCCCAGGGCCTCCCAGTCCTTCCCCTTGGCGTCGGTGATCCGGCGGCCCAAGAGCTCCATGGCGCTGCCCGCAAAGAGCATGGGCAGGCCCCCCTCCGCCGCGGCGCGGATGGCCCCGGCGTCGGGCATCAGGGCCTGAAGGGCTGCCTTCTGGGCCCGCTCGGTGCCCGCGCCCAGGTAGAGGAAGTGGCAGCCGTCCAGCGCCACGCTCTCGCCGGGCAGGACGGACTGGACGGTGACGGAGTGCCCCAGCCCCTCCAGCGTCCGGCGGAGGACGGAGAGGTTTGCGTAGCTCCCGTAGAGGTTCATGAGGTCGGGATAGAGGTGGATGAGTGTCAGTTCCATCTTAGAGCGCCTCCTTCTTCACGCAGGGGAGATCCAGCAGCTTGTCCCGGTCGGAGAAGCAGGTGACGACGTAGAGGGCCTCGTCCCCCTTCTCCCCCCCGTTCTCCAGGGCGGCCGCCGCCTCCGATATGGCGGGGATGACGGTGATCTTCGCCGGGTCGATGCCGGTGAAGGAGAAGCGCTCCGCGAGATCGTGGCAGTACTGGCCGGAGAGGATGACCCGCCGCACCTGGGGGGCCTTCAGCTGGTCGAAGTCGATGTCCCAGAGCCAGGAGGTCTCGCTGGTGAAGTACTTTCGGGAGACGGCGTCCACGATGACGAGGACGTCGCAGGGCTCCTTCTGGGAGGCGATATAGCGGAGGTTGGTGTCGTAAGCGATGGAGTTCTCGTGCTTGCTGGTCAGCAGCATCCCGTGGTGCCCCCCCAGGGTGAAGCGCTGCATCCGGCCGTTTTTCAGGGTATAGCTGCTCAAAGTCTTCACGATCTCCGCCCCGGGGACGCCCAGGCGGCGGCAGGCGGCGTAGGCCGCCAGGATGTTGTAGGCGTTGTAGATGCTGCGGAAGGCCAGCTCCACCGGGAACGCCCCGTCGATGGTGAGGACGCCGGCGTCCAGGTCGGCGGAGGTGATGGTGAAGTCCGTCCTGGGCTTGCGGTGGCCGCACTTCGTGCAGCGGTAGGCGCCGATCTGGTTATAGTGGACGTAGTCGTAGGTCATGGGGGCGTGGCAGAGGGGGCAGTAGGCCCCGTCGTGATAGACGCCGGTGGGGGCGTCGGTGGAGAAGGGGGCCCGATCCATGCCGAACCACTGTACCTTCTCATGCCCCTGGGCGAAACAGGAGGAGAGGGGATCGTCGGCGTTGAGGATCAGCTCCGTCTCTGGGTGGATGGCGGGGAGGATGGCCTCATAGACGCTCTCCGGGTGGCCGTTGCGGGTGAGCTGGTCCCGGTAGAGGTTGGTGATGACGAACTCCGTGGGGTGGAAGTAGCGGAAGGAGTAGCGGGCGTAGCGCTCGTCGCTCTCAAGAAGCAGCACGTCGGCCCGCACCTTGCCGCCCAGGGTGGCGTGGGTCAGAAGGAGGGTGGTGACACCCTCCACCTGGTTGGAGCCCTCGGCGTTGTAGATGACGGACTTCCCCTGGGCGCGGAGGACGGAGGCGATCATCTCCACCGTGGAGGTCTTGCCGTTGGAGCCGGTGACGGCCACGATGTGGGGCGGCAGGGTAAGCCTTGCCAGGATATCCGGGCAGAGCTTCAGGGCCGCCTTGCCGGGCATGGAGCTGCCCTTGCCGATGAGCCTGCCCACGGCCCGGCCCAGCTTGCAGACGACGATGGCGAGAAACTTTCTCATGGGAACCATCTCCTTTTTCGTAGTAAAGCGGGGACTCACTTCCCCAGATACACCATCAAGACCGCGATGTCCGCGGGGCTGACGCCGCTGATGCGCCCGGCCTGGCCCAAAGACCGGGGCCGGATCCGGGCCAGCTTCTCCCGGGCCTCCAGCCGGAGACCCCGGATGGCGGCGTAGTCGATGTCCTCCGGCAGGAGGCGGTTCTCCAGCCGCTCCATCTCCGCGATCTGCTTTTCCTGGCGGCGGATGTAGCCCTCGTACTTCACGGCCAGCTCCACCTGCTCGCCCACCTCCGGCGGCAGATCGGGCCGCTCCGGATCGAAGGGGGCCAGCTCCGCGTAGGAGATGCCGGGGCGGCGGAGGAGGGAGAGGAGGGGGCAGCCGTCCGGCACGTCGGAAGTCCCCTTCCCCGCGAGAAAGGCGGAGAGCGCCGCCGACGGGGCCACGCCCTGGTGGGTGAGCCGCCGGATCTCCCGCTCCACGGCGGCGTACTTCTCTGTGACCTTCTGGAGCCGCTCATCGGACACGAGACCGATGGCGTGGCCGATGGGGGTCAGGCGGCGGTCGGCGTTGTCCTGCCGCAGCACTAGGCGGTACTCGCTGCGGGAGGTCATGATGCGGTAGGGCTCCTCCGTGCCCTTGGTGACGAGGTCGTCGATGAGGGTGCCGATGTAGCTCTCGGAGCGCTTGAGGACGAAGTCCCCCTGGCCCCGGAGCTTCCTCGCGGCGTTGACCCCCGCCGCGAAGCCCTGGACGGCGGCCTCCTCATAGCCAGAGGAACCGTTGAACTGCCCAGCCCCGTAAAGCCCGGAGATCTCCCGGTACTCGAGCGTGGGCTTCAAAGCCTGGGGATCGATGCAGTCATACTCGATGGCGTAGGCGGGCCGGGTCATCTCGGCGTGCCGCAGGCCCGGGATGCTGTGGAGCATGTCCCGCTGGACATCCTCGGGGAGGGACGAGGAGAGCCCCTGAATGTAGAGCTCCTCGGTCTCCAGCCCCATGGGCTCCACAAAGATCTGGTGGCGGAGCTTGTCCGGGAAGCGGACGATCTTGGTCTCAAAGCTGGGGCAGTACCGGGGCCCCACGCCCTCGATGGTACCGTCATAGAGGGGGGAGCGGTCAAGGTTCGCCCGGACGATCTCCTTGGTCTCCTCCGTCGTCCAGGTGAGCCAGCAGACGGCCCGGTTCTCCGGCGGCGTCTCCGTTCCGTAGGAGAAGGGCAGGGGCTTTTCATCCCCCTCCTGGCGCTCCATCTCGTCGAAGTCCACCGTCCGGGCGTTGACCCGGGGCGGTGTCCCGGTCTTGAAGCGCCGCAGGGGCAGCCCCAGGCGGAGAAGGCTCTCCGTCAGGCGGTTCGCGGGATGCAGCCCGTCCGGGCCGGAGGATTCCACGCAGTCCCCCACGATGGTGCGGCCGGAGAGGTACGTCCCCGTGGCCAAAATCACGGCCCGCACGTGATAGACCGCCCCGGTGGTCAAAACCACCGCCGAGACATGCCCGTCCTCCACCCGGATGTCCGCCGCTTCCCCCTGGCGGACGTGGAGACGCTCCTGCCGCTCCAAGGTCTTCTTCATGTACTCCTGATAGCGGCGGCGATCCGCCTGGGCCCGAAGACTCCAGACGGCGGGGCCCTTGCCCCGGTTCAATAGGCGGTACTGGATGCAGCAGGCGTCCGCCGCCTTCCCCATCTCGCCCCCCAGGGCGTCCAGCTCCCGGACGAGGTGGCCCTTGCCGGTGCCGCCGATGGCGGGGTTGCAGGGCATGTTGCCCACGGAATCCAGATTGATGGTGAAGACCGCCGTCTCGCAGCCCAGCCGCGCTGCGGCCAGGGCCGCCTCGATACCGGCGTGGCCCGCGCCGATGACAGCCACGTCATAGCTGCCGGCGTCAAACTCTCTCATGTCGCATTGTCCTTTTCCAGTGTGATGACGGCCACCTGGGGCCGGTTGAAA
>CAKTSC010000045.1 GCA_934597465.1 uncultured Dysosmobacter sp. | reverse complement strand
GTCATGGGCATGAACCCCACCGGCGACGGCGAGCAGGTCATCGAGGCCGAGTGCCCCGAGGCCGAGCTCATGAGCTATGCCATCGACCTGCGCTCCATGACCCAGTCCCGCGGCTCCTTCGTGATGCACTTCGTGCGTTACGAGCAGTGCCCCCCCGATGCCCAGGAGAAGGCCATTGCCGAGGCCAAGGCTCTGGCCGAGGAATAATTTCCGCCGAAAAAGGGAAGACCGCAATGCGGTCTTCCCTTTTCACAGCCCCCGCCGGGCCCCGGTTTCCGGAAAGTCCCAGCCTCGGAAAAACTTTCGGAAGGAATTTTTTGAAATGTTGCAAAAGCAACTTCAAAAATTCCGTTCATCGGGTATACTGACGTCAGAAAACAGGGGCGGAGACGACGCTCCGCCGAGACAAAATACGATACAAAATGATGAAATCAGGAGGAAATGATTATGAAGAAGTGGGTATGTCCTGTTTGCGGTTACGTTCATGAGGGTGACACTCCCCCCGAGGTCTGCCCCGTCTGCAAGGTCCCCGGCTCCAAGTTCACCGAGCTGAAGGGCGACGAGAAGCTGGCTGCCGAGCACGAGTACGGCATCTACGCCAAGACCGTGAAGAATAACCCCGACATCAGCGACGCCGACAAGGCCTACATCCTGGAGCAGCTCCACGCCAACTTCACCGGCGAGTGCTCCGAGGTCGGCATGTACCTCTGCATGGCCCGCATCGCCCATCGCGAGGGCTATCCCGAGGTGGGCCTCTACTGGGAGAAGGCCGCCTATGAGGAGGCCGAGCACGCCGCCAAGTTCGCCGAGATCCTGGGCGAGGAGCTGGAGCCCAACATGAAGGCCAGCACCAAGGCGAACCTGGCCTGGCGCGTGGACTGCGAGTTCGGCGCCACCCAGGGCAAGTTCGACCTGGCCGCCTGCGCCAAGAAGAACGGCCTGGACGCCATCCACGACACTGTGCATGAGATGGCGAAGGATGAAGCCCGACACGGCAAGGCGCTCAAGGGTCTGCTGGAGCGTTACTTCAAGTAAGCCGAAACCCTGAAAAATTAAGCGATTTTCGAGAGGAAGCACCGAGAGGTGCTTCCTCTTTTTTGCGCTTTTGCGGGAAGTGGAGTGGATAGAAAGGTGGACATTCCTGCCTGCTCCCGCCGCCAGAGCAGCCAAAAGCGGATATCAGAAAAGTGGATAGGTTCGACGCTATTGCTCCGCCCTCTCTTTCCGCGCCCGGCACTTCGCGGGGTGTCCCGCCGCCGTGTCCGCCGCCGGATGGAGCTGCCCGAAGGCAAGGAAACGTGTCCCCGGGAATGTGTGTCCTTCCGCGTCCCAGGGCCGCCGGAGCGGGCAAAACGGCGGATATGCGGCCCCCGCTCCCACCGCGGGACGCCTGTCGGGACGTACCTCTTGCGCCCCTCCGGGGGATATGCTACACTGAGGGATGCCAAAGCATCCCAGTGCCCGCCCCGGAGGCCGCCCCATCCCGCGGCCCAAGGCGCGGTGGAAAGGAGCTCCCGCCATGTTCGGAAGAAGCCGCACCTCCGCCAAAACCTCCGCCGCCCCGGAGAAGGAAGCCCCCGGGGCCGCCTTCCCCCTCTCCGGGGAGACCCCCACACCCGCCGAGATGAATGCCCTGCTGGCCCGGCGGGAGGCCGTCCTCCGGGAGGCGGGCTACCGGCCGCCGGACGGAACGCACCAGGCCTGGTGGAAGCCGGACGGCCCGCCGGAAAGCCCCAGCGCCGGTATCCCGGCGGGCAAACCGCCCAAGCTGGGGCGCGGAGGCCGCCTGCCCGACCGCCAGCGCGGCCAGAAACGCCGCACCGCCCGGCCGACGCCCCGGCGGAAGCGCCGCCTGCTGCTCCTGCTGATCCCGGCGGCCATCCTGCTGCTCCTCTTTCGCCCCAGAGGAGCGGAACCTTCCGTCAGCAAGGATCCTCCTGCCATCCGGACGGAGCTGGACTTCCCGGTGGAGGACGGGGCCGAACCCATCGAGGTAGAGACCTATCTGGAGAACGACTGGTACCTCTACCTCTACGACAGCGAGTACCTGGACATGTGGCTGGACTACGGCAGCGTCACCCCCGAGCAGCTGAAGGCCCGCGTCCGGGCCAACCCCGACATCACCCCCCGCTTTCAGGATTTCCTCTGCCTCTTCATCGACCGGCTGGCGGAGAAGCAGCCCCAGGCGGAGCTGCGGCCCTTCTATGAAAACCTCAAGACCCTGAAGGTGGTGGAGTGTACCGAGCGGGAGCTGATGATGGCCTCCCTCTCCCCGGATTCCAGCGGGTGCTACGTCTCCACGGAGAACTGCATCTACGTGCTGAAGGACAAGGAGTATCCCGAGGGCACCTGGGACTTCCAGGTGATGTTCCATGAGCTCTGCCACGCCATGCGAACCTACCGCCGGAACGAGGAGGATCCCCGGCTGGGGAAGACCGTTACCTACACCGCAGGGCTCCGCCACAGCGAGGTCATCCCGGACGAGATGTTCAACTCCCTCTTCGCCGTGAGCCTCTTCGACTACGACGAGTGGGACATCGCCTACCAGCTCCAGAGCAACTATCTGGCGCTGATCTTTCAGAGCACCGACGCCATCACCCCCACGGACTACATGAACCACAGCCAGAGCTGGCTCTACCGGAAGCTGGACGAGGCCAACGGCGACGTGAACTACGCCGAGACCGTCTTCCGCCTTATCGACGCCCAGTATCAGGACTACCACAGCGACCGCATCGACTACCCGCCGGAGACCTTCTACCCCCTCTACGACTACGTGGCCGGGATGTATCTGCGGGCCCACCTGACGCCGGGGATGACGGCGGAGGAAGCCCGGGCCGTGATGGACGCCATGCTGGAGCGCCTGCTCTTCGACGTGCCAGAGGACTACCGGATCCCGACGGAGCATTTCTACCAGTACCTGGAGAACTACCTGGCGGAGAACCCATGAGCGAAGCAGAAACGGAAGGGGAGCTGATTTCTCAGCTTCCCTTCCGTTTGGTTTTTTGGGGGGCGCTCAGTCGCGAAGCGGGGGCAGGATCCATGGGGCATCGAACAGGAAGCCCCGTGGGAGGGGGAGAGCCCGAGCGGACAGGCTATGGGCCGGGCGGATCCGGAAACCCCCACCCCCGGGGAGCGAAGCTCTCCGGGGCGGGGGTTATTCCTGTCAGCTGGGATATTTTTTATCCAGGATGGCCACCACGTCGGCCACGGCGTCCTCCCGGGCGTGGGAGACGACGGTGGCCCCTGCCCGGCGGAGGGCGGGGTTGCAGTTGGCGGGGGCGAAGCCCTGGGCGGCCACGGCCAGCATGGGAAGGTCGTTGCCCTCGTCGCCCATGCAGTAGATGTCCTGCCGGGCGACGCCCAGGCGATCCGCCAGGCGCAGCACCATGCCGCCCTTGTTGGCCCCCTTGGCGGTCATCTCCAGCAGGGTATCCCGGGAGAAGATGAGCTCGTAGTCTGCGTCCCAGCCCCGCTCCGCCAGGATGGCCCGGGCGGCCGTCAGGATCCCGTGGTCGGCCTCGAAGAGGAGCTTGCCCAGGGGCAGGGGGACATCCAGGAGGCTGGGTCTCTCCTCCGTGTCCACATGGGTCAGGTGCTCGTGGCGGCGGACGTAGTCGTTGGGCTGGACGGCGTGGACGACATTGGCGATGTGGTAGGCCTCCACCGCCAGGGTGGGGAAGGCATCCAGCAGGGCCTGGCCCCGCCGGAGGGCCCGCTCGTCCAGGAGGTTATAGTCCAGGTACTCGTCCCGGGCGAAGTCATAGAGGGCCGCGCCGTTGCAGATGACGCAGGGGGCGCTGAGGGGCAGGCCCGGGGCGAACTCCCGCAGGGCCGCCAGGGCCCGGCCGGTGGCCACGGCGAAGCGGCCGCCCTGGGCGTTGAAGTATTCCAGGGCCTCCCGGTTGCCGGGGCTCAGGGGCGGGATGGGCTCCCCGGCCACCAGGGCGGGCTCGGTGTAGACCAGGGTGTTGTCAAAATCGCAGGCCAGCAGGACGCCGTCAAACTTTCCCATAGGGGGATCTCCTTTCGTGGATGGGATGGAAACGCCCGCCGCCGGAAAGGCGGCGGGCGCTGTGGGTCTTTCAGGGGATGCGGATCCTCACGGCCAGTGCACGCACCGGCCCCGGAAGGGCGGGAACGCGCTGTCACCGCGGGAAGCGGGGCGGGGTCAGGACTCCGTCGGGGGCGTACCGGGGGCTCCGCCCTCCCCGCCGCCTCTCCGGCGGCGGCCGCCCCGGTGGTGGGGACGGCGGCGGCGCTGGCCCTCGCCGCCCTCGGCCTTCTCCGGCCGGGGGGCGGCGGACTGCTGGGGCGCGGGCTTGGGCTCGCCCTGGGGCTTGGGGGCCTTGGGGGCGGTGTCCTGGGGCTTGGCGCCCTCGGGACGGGGCCCGCGTCCCCGGCGGCGGGAACCGCCGGACTTGGGCGGCTCGCCCTCGGCCTTGGGGGGCTTGGGGCCCTTGGGCTTGTCCTGGGCCTTGGGGGCGTCAGGCTTGGCAGCCTGCTGGGGAACGGGCTTGCCGGGCTTCTCCTGGGCGGGACGGGGGGCATTGCCCCGGCCGCCCCGGCGGCGGGAGCGGCGGCGCTTGCCGTCGCCGATCTTCTCCCGGGCAGGGGCCTCCAGGTCGTCCCAGCCGCCGCCATCGTCCTCGGCGGCGGTGAGGGGCGTGAGGCCGAAGGGCATGCCGAAGGGGCGCTCCTCCTTCTTTTCCGGGACGTAGCGCTCCGGCCGCTCCGTGGGGATCTCGATGCCCTCCCGGCTGCCCTTGCCGTTGCGCAGGACGCAGATCTCGCAGTTGTGGTAGGTCTTCATGGGCTCAGAGGGGGCCGCGCCGTCCAGGGCCACCCGCACCTTTTCCTGCAGGAGATCCACGCTCTTGACGTTGCCGGGGCCGTCCGGCGTCTGGACGAAGGACTCGTTTTTCGGCATGCGCTTGGCGGCGTCCTCGTAGGCGTTCTGCTCGTACTTCAGGCAGCACATCAGGCGGCCGCAGGTGCCGGAGATCTTGGTGGGGTTCAGGCTCAGGTTCTGGGTCTTGGCCATCTTGATGGAGACCGGCAGGAAGCTGTCCAAAAACTGGGAGCAGCAGAAGGGGCGGCCGCAGATGCCGAGGCCGCCGATCATCTTGGCCTCGTCCCGGACGCCGATCTGCCGCAGCTCGATGCGGGCCCGGAAGACGCTGGCAAGATCCCGCACCAGCTCCCGGAAGTCCACCCGGCCGTCGGCGGTGAAGAAGAAGATGATCTTGCTGCCGTCAAAGCTGCAGCTGACGTTCACCAGCTTCATCTCCAGGCCGTGCTCCGCGATCTTCCGCTCGCAGATGTCGAAGGCCTCGCTCTCCTTCTTCCGCCCCCGCTCCACGGCGGCGCGGTCGGCGTCGGTGGCCCGGCGGAGGACGGGGCACAGGGGCTGCACCACGGCGCTGTCCTCCACCTCGTGGTTGCCCACGGTGCAGGTGGCGAACTCCTGGCCCTGGGCGGTCTCCACCACCACTTCCTCCCCCATCTTCAGCGCCAGGCCCCGGGGGTCAAAATCATAGTTCTTGCATCCGCTGCGAAAGCGGACGCTGACGACTTCCGTCAAAGGATCGCCTCCTTTTTCTCTCAGGTAACGCCCCCGGAGACGGGGGCAGGGATATCCGGCAGGCTCGTCCCCGCCGGGAAAGGTCTTCAGAGGAGCTCCTCCACCTCCGCCGCCAGGGCGCCCAGCGCCTGGGCGGGGGCGATGTGGAAGCGGCAGTCCCGCCGAAAGCTCTCCAACAGTTCTATTGTGCGCATCAGCTGGGAATTTGTCAAGGTTTTTGCCAGCAGGGCGGGCAATTCCCCCGCCGCCGGGGCCCCATAGCGGGCCTTCAGGGCCTGGGAGAGGGTCTCCCGGCAGTCCTGGCAGAAGCGCTCCAGGTCGTCCCCCGTCAGCTTCTCCCGCTCCAGGCGGACGCAGGCGGCGGCGGTCTCTCCCCGCTTCCGCTTGGCCAGGGCCCGGAGGAATGCCTCCGCCCGGGGATCCGGGGCGGGTGCGGTCTCCTCCGCCGGGTGGAGCTTGCACTCCACGCAGCGGGAGCGGAGGGTGGGCAGCACGGCGGCGGCGCTCTCCGCGCAGAAGAGGAAGGCGGCGTCCGGCGGGCCCTCCTCCACGGTCTTCAGGAGGATGTTCTGATCCGCCTCCGTCAAAAGGGTGCAGTCCGGGAAAACGTAGACCTTCCGCGCCCCCTCGTTGGGGCGGATGTAGGCGTCCGCCCGGACACTCCGGACGGTCTCCGCCGAGAGGAGCTTGTGCTCCGGATCCCGGACGGTAATGACATCCGGATGGATGCCGGAGAGCACCTTGCGGCAGGCGTGGCAGAGGCCGCAGGGGCGGCCGCGCTCCGCTGTACACTCCATGGCGGCGGCGGCGAACTCCGCCGCGGCGGCGCCGTCCCCCCCGGTGAAGAGGAGAGCGTGGGGCAGGGCGCGGCGCTCCGCCGCCGCCCGGAGCCAGGCGGCCGCGCCGCTGCTCTGGGATAGCTTCCAGTCGGCCACAGGCGGCCCCTCCCTTCCCGGGGGATGGCGTACCCCCGCGTATCCGCATAATAATAGTTTAGTTTACCACAGATCTGGCAAGAATGGAAGCGGAGAATTGCGGAAATCCGCCCGGAAACTGTTTTCCCCGGGCGGACAGAGGCCCCGGGCCGGGTTTGCGGAATCGTTTTCGTCGTCCTTGTGCAAAATCGCTAAATTTCCCTCGTTTTTTTCTCCGGAACGGATCCGGAATTGTTGGGATGAGGCATTGTTTTCCGCTTTTGGGCAGTTTATAATTGGAGAGCTGAGTTTTTAAACGTTTACGGACGGAATTCCGTCCGTATTCAGGGAAAGCAAAGAGAGTACGATTGAGATGGAGGATTTCAATGAGTAACAAGTATTGCTATCTGTTCACCGAGGGCAACGCCGGCATGCGGGAGCTGCTGGGCGGCAAGGGCGCCAACCTGGCCGAGATGACCAACATCGGCCTGCCCGTGCCCCAGGGCTTCACCATCACCACCGAGGCCTGCACCCAGTACTATGAGGACGGCCAGAAGATCAACGACGGCATCTTCGCCGAGATCATGGAGTATGTGGAGAAGATGGAGGGCATCACCGGCAAGAAGTTCGGCGACGCCGAGAACCCCCTGCTGGTCTCCGTCCGCTCCGGTGCCCGGGCCTCCATGCCCGGCATGATGGATACCATCCTCAACCTGGGTCTCAACGAGACCGTGGTGGATGTCCTGGCCAAGAAGTCGGGTAACCCCCGCTGGGCCTGGGACTGCTACCGCCGTTTCATCCAGATGTACTCCGACGTCGTCATGGAAGTCGGCAAGAAGTACTTCGAGCAGCTCATCGACAGGATGAAGGAGGAGCGCGGCGTCACCCAGGACGTGGAGCTCACCGCCGACGACCTGAAGGAGCTGGCCGGGCAGTTCAAGGCCGAGTACAAGGCCAAGATCGGCCAGGACTTCCCCTCCGACCCCAAGGAGCAGCTGATGGGCGCGGTCAAGGCCGTCTTCCGCTCCTGGGATAACCCCCGGGCCAACGTCTATCGCCGGGACAACGACATCCCCTATTCCTGGGGCACCGCCGTCAACGTGCAGTCCATGGCCTTCGGCAACATGGGCGACGACTGCGGCACGGGCGTTGCCTTCACCCGCAACCCCGCTACCGGCGAGCGCAAGCTCTTCGGCGAGTTCCTGACCAACGCCCAGGGCGAGGACGTGGTGGCCGGTGTCCGGACGCCCATGCCCATCAGCGAGATGGCCGACAAGTTCCCCGAGGCCTTCGCCCAGTTCCAGCAGGTCTGCGAGACCCTGGAGAACCACTATCACGACATGCAGGACATGGAGTTCACCGTGGAGCACGGCAAGCTCTACATGCTGCAGACCCGCAACGGCAAGCGCACCCCCGCCGCCGCCCTGAAGATCGCCTGCGACCTGGTGGACGAGGGGATGATCGACGAGAAGCGCGCCGTGGCCATGATCGAGCCCCGGTCTCTCGATACCCTGCTGCATCCCCAGTTTGACGGCGCGGCTCTGAAGAAGACCCCCGTCATCGGCCAGGCTCTGGCCGCCTCCCCCGGCGCGGCCTACGGCCGCATCGTCTTCTCCGCCGACGAGGCCAAGGAGTGGGCCGAGCGGGGCGAGAAGGTGGTTCTGGTGCGTCTCGAGACCTCTCCCGAGGACATCGAGGGCATGAAGGCCGCCCAGGGCATCCTCACCGTCCGCGGCGGCATGACCTCCCACGCGGCCGTGGTGGCCCGGGGCATGGGCAAGTGCTGCGTCTCCGGCTGCGGCGAGATCAAGATGGACGAGGAGAACAAGAAGTTCGAGCTGGCGGGCAAGACCTTCCACGAGGGCGACTGGCTCTCCATCGACGGCTCCACCGGCAAGATCTACGACGGCGCCGTCCCCACCACCGACGCTGTCATCGGCGGCGAGTTCGGCCGGGTCATGGCCTGGGCCGACAAGTACCGCCGTCTGCAGGTGCGCACCAACGCCGACACCCCCCACGACGCCGCCCAGGCCCGGAAGTTCGGCGCCCAGGGCATCGGCCTGTGCCGCACCGAGCATATGTTCTTTGACGCCGACCGCATCCCCGCCATCCGCCGGATGATCTGCTCCGACACCGTGGAGCAGCGCACCGCCGCTCTGGCCGTTCTGGAGCCCATGCAGCAGGGCGACTTCGAGGGCATCTATGAGGCCATGGAGGGCTGCCCCGTCACCATCCG
>CAKTSC010000044.1 GCA_934597465.1 uncultured Dysosmobacter sp. | reverse complement strand
ACATACGGGTTCTCAGAACGACTTTCTCGCCAACCATAGTAAGTATCCTCCTAAAAATTTTTCAGGTGAATTTGGGGGTTCCGGGGATTTCCGTTCCCCCCTTCATCCTGTGATTAGATTATTCCATACAGCGGATGGAAAGTCAACTGGGTTGTCCAAATTTTTTTGAAAATTTTCGGTGGAGGGGGTGAAAAACTCTCCCCTTAACTGTACGGTTTTTCCCGCCAAATCCCGGCATCGGATTTTGTGCGGTTCGCCGCTGTATCGTCACTTTTCCCGAGTTTCGTTTGTCTTTTCACAAATATAGTCGATAAATGTTTGGGAGAGTTTTTGTTTAAAATGTGACGCACTCCCTTCCTTTTCTTCCCCCGGACGGGGGCCTTCCGCCCGGTTCCGGGGGCGTTTTCCCGGAAAACGGAGGGGCTTTCCGCCTGGCAGAACCGGGCGGCGGGCAGCGGCAGTGGATCGGGGAGAAATTACGGGAGAGCTGCCGTGGGGCAGCCCTCCCGGGAGGGACAGATCAGGGGAAAACGTCCGTGGGATCAGGGGGCGGCGCCCTCCGCGTAGGCGGCGAGGCCCCGGACGGAGACCTCCCCGGAGCGGAGGGTCTCCCCCGTTCCGCCGGGATAGTCCACAGTGAGGCCGAAGGCGGCGTCCACGTCCCGGGCGAAGGCCCGGCGCTCCCCCTCCGGCCGGAGGACGCGCACCTCCCGGCCCAGGGTCACGCAGGCGGCGCGGTAATCCTGCCGCCAGGAGGCCAGGTCGCCGGAGAGAAGATCCCGGTACATGGCGTCCAGGCGGCGCAGGAGGGCGGCGGCCAGGGGCTCCCGGGGGATCTCCCGGCCCAGGGCCTGGGTCAGGGAGACCGCTGTGGGACGGAGCTCCGGCGGGAAGTCCTCCGGCTGCTGGGACACGTTCAGGCCGATGCCGATGACTAGGGCCAGGCCATCGCCGCCGGTCTCCAGCTCCGTCAGGATGCCGCAGAGCTTGCGGCCCTGCCAGACCAGGTCGTTGGGCCACTTGATGCCGGTCTCCAGGCCGCAGGCGGCCAGGATGGCCCGGCGGACGGCCACGGCGGTGAGAGCCGTCACCTGGGGCAGGCGCTCCGGCGGACACTGGGGGCGCAGCAGCAGGGAGAGCCAGAGCCCCTTCCCCGCCGGGGACTGGAAATTCCGGCCCAGGCGGCCCCGTCCGGCGGTCTGGCGCTCCGCCAGGAGCACCAGGCCCTCCGGCGCGCCCTGGCGGGCCAGGGCCTTCAGCAGGTCATTGGTGGAAGTGACTTCCGGCAGGCAGCGGAGCTCCCGGCCCACCAGCGCCGCAGGCTCCAGGGCGCGGCGCAGGGCCGCTTCCGTCAGGGGGGGCATCAGGATCCCTCCTTCCCTTCCGGGGCGCTGGAGGCGGGGCCAGCGGGATCCTCCGGGGTGTCAATGGGATCCTCTGTGGAGGGATCCTCCGGCGGCGTTTCCGGGGCGGGATCTTCCTGGGTCTCCGGCGGCGTTTCCGGGGCGGGGTCTTCCGGGGTCTCCGGGGGCGTGCCAGGGAGGCGGGCCTGCACCACCCAGCGGGTGGCGTGGCCCCGGCCGGTGCAGGTGGAGAGAGTGATGATGCGGTCATAGACCTGGGGGGTGACGCCGGTATCGATGACGGAGAGGGCGCAGCAGGCATCCAGGAAGGCCTGGCGGTCGTTGTCATCGGCGAAGCCCAGGCGGTAGGTGTCGCCGTCGGTGCTGACCTCGTAGGCGGCAAAGATCTCGCAGCGGGCGGAGCCGGCGTCGGTGGTGAGGTAGACGTAGGGGTGCTTGCGGAAGTAGTCCTGGGACTTGTACTTCTTCAGGGTGCCGAACATGGAGCCGTTATTCATGTTATGGCCGTAAATGATGGTGTTGAAGTCCGTGAGCGCAGGGGAATTCTGAGCCTCCAGAAAGATGGAGCCCACGGCGCTCGACCACTTCTTCCAGGTGCGGCGGAGGTAGTAATCGTTATCGCTGCCCTGGAGGAGGGGGTAGGAGACCACGGTATCCGGGATGAGGATCCAGCCCAGGACGTCGGAGTTGACCTCCCGGAGGGCGGTGAAGTCCATGGCGGCCAGGGCATCGGCGTAGGGATCCACATAGGGCACGGCGGGATCCTCCGCGGCGGCGCTGCCGCTGCCGCCGCTCTCCGGCCAGGAGATGGCGGAAAAGTCCGGCAGCCCTGCCAGGCTCTCCGCGCTGCCGTAGGTCTCATCGCCCTGCCGATAGTCCCCCAGCTGGCGCAGCATCATGCCGCCGCTCACCAGGAACACGGCAATCAGCACCCCCAGCAGGATCCTTCGGGTCGTCTTCTTCATGCGCCCTCCTCCCCCGCCGCAGCGGTCATTGGAATAGAGCTATTATAGGACAAAAGCGGGAATAAAGCAAGGGCCCGCGCAGTGCGCGGGCCCTTGGCATTGGGATCCGGTATTCGCGTTGGGGTCAGGCTCAGACCTCTTCCCTGCGCTTCTTGCCGGTGAGGGCGAGGGCGGCAAGGCCGAGGGCGGAGGCGGCGGCAGCGGCGACCCAGAAGGTCATGGCGTCACCGGTCTTGGGGGGATCCACGGGAGCGGGATCCACGGGGGTCACAGGGGGATCCACGGGGGTCACGGGAGGATCCACGGGGGTCACGGGAGGATCCACGGGGGTGGTATCCTTGGTGTAATAGACGTTGATGACCTTGTTGCCGTTGAGGGTGCCGGTCAGGGCGTCGCCGTTGGTCTCCACATAGGTGTAGCCCTCGATGGCGATCTTGTCCCGGGCGGTCACGTCATAGGTGGTGTACTCCAGCTGGCTGGGGCTAGTGTACTGCTGGAGGAGCACGCCGCTGTCCTTGTCATAGTAGTTGACGGTGACAGTGTAGTAGTTATAGGTGGGAGTCACGGGAGGATCAATGATGGGCTCGCTGCTCTGCTTGGTGTAGTAGAGCTCGAAGTTGTGCTTGGCAGCGGTCAGGTTGTAGGTGCCGGGCTTATCACCCTTGGTAAAGGTATAACCGCTCTTCGCACCAGCGTTCACGGTCAGCACCACGCCTTCCTTGGCGCTACCAGAATAGGACTCCGCCGTTTCCTCAACATACTCAGCGGTATCGCTGTCTCTGTAGAAGTACCTCACGGTGTAGGTGAGGCTGGTCTCGGACTGCTCCTCCATGGTGTAGTACAGCTTAAAGGTGGTCTCATCAGCCGTCAGGGTATACATGCCGGGCGTAGAGCCGCCGTCAACATTCGCATCGAGCGTATAGCCGGTTCTGATGGTGCCGGGAACGCCGAGAGAATCACCGCGCCGAACCCGAGTGTTCTCATCACTCCTGATGGTCTCTTCCTCCGCCAGGACATAGGTACCGGTGGGGCTGTCTCTGTAGTAATACTCGATGACATAGTCAACATAATCGGTCACCGGCTCAGAGGTATCCAGCTCGTAGTAGAGCTTGAAGACATCGCCATCCTCGACCTCGACCTGCTTTCCGGGAACGACAGTCCCATCGCTCAGCGGGTAGTTGTTGATGTCCGTAGTCTCCGCATCAAACAGATACCCTGCGAGAACGCTCTCAAAGCCAGCCTCATAGAGGCCCTGGATGGTGATCTGGCCGACCGTCTCCCTCTCACCGTTCACGGCGTAGTCGGGGGTCTTGTCGTAGCCATACGTCTTCTCCAGATAGTACTCCACCCTGTAGGTGACCTTCTCGGGCTTGGGATCGGGCTGCTTGGTGTTCACCACCTGGAAGTTGACGGTGGCAGGATTAAACGGCTCGGCTTCACCGCCCTCCACGTTTTCCGTCACAGTGACCGCGCCATAATTGACGGACACAGACCAAGTCTTGCCGGTCTTCACATAGCCCTCGGGGGCCTTGGTCTCGGTGAGGTTGTAGGCGTAGCCGGAGGGGATGCCGCCAAAGCTTACGACGCCGCCATTCTTAGAAACGTCAAGATAAGAGAACTCTTTCCCAGCTTCGGCCAGGACGAAGATAGCGCCATCCAGCTTCTTCGCGTTATCGGCGCTGTCGACCTTGGTGAAGGTGAGGGTGCCCAGGTAGCCCTTGGCGGCGACGTTGGGGAAGTCGACGGGGCCGACGTTCTTGTCGTTCACCTTGTAGGAGAGGGTGGCGGTGCCCAGGTGGTAGGAGGTCTCCTTCGCGAAGTTCTTGACCTCGGTGTGCATCTGCACCTTGTAGCTCATCTGATAGGTGGTCTGGTTATCCGCAACGGTCTTAACCGTGGCCTTGCTGAGATCCCAAGTGACGTTGTCATTGTCGGCCACTTCCGCGCCGTTCTGGTTGGTGAACTGCACGAAGGTATAGAGGTTCGTCAGAGCGCCTGTGCCAGTCATGTTGTTGACAGCGGTCACAACGGTGCTGCTGACAGACTCTTCCTTGATGGTCTTAAGAATGGTTCTGAACGCAGCCTTGAGGGCGGCGATGCTGTCAGCGGGATAAACGTCCGTCATTCCGCAGTTATCCTTCATCCAGTCATCCATGGCGACCATTTCACCGTTGCCATCCGGAATCTTCTGGATCTCGTTAGTCTTATAATCGGTCAGGCCATAGACAACACTGTAGATCTTAGCAGTTTCACCCAAAGTCTTGCTGACGGTCTCAACGGGAGCGGTCTCAGCACTGGTGGTCTTATTACCCGGCCCAGCAACGCCATCAAAGATCAAATAACCAGAAGGAACCTTGTCGAGCCCATCCCGCTTATTGCCTTCATAGTTCTCAATATAGTAGGTGGGCTGGCCATCGGTGAGAAGCACCACGAACTTGTTGCTGATTCTGCTGACCGTCTCCGCACCCAGCAGGTTGGACGCCAACTGGAGACCGGCCTCGGTGTTGGTGCCGCCGTCAGCGGTCAAACCATTAATAGCAGTTTTGGCTGCCGTCAAACTGGCCTGATTCGTTACATCCACCCAATACTGCTCGGAAATCTTCTTGGAATTTGCCGACTTCGCAAAGGTCACGATGGCAACATAGCGGGACGCGTCGGAGGTGTTACCGCTGGCATTCTTGGCATAGCTGTCCAGGAAATCTTTGGCGGCCTCCTTGGCGGAAGTCAGGCGGGACTGAAAATCATGTCCAGTACTTTCCACCGGTGTTTTGATGTGAGTGAACACTCTCTCATGATACCACCCGTTCCAAACCCACTTACTCCAGGGCTCGCCGCAATTGTCGCAATAGCCGTCGTCACCGCCAAAGAATCCGCCTCTCTCGTCCTTCCAGACAGTACCGCTGCCATCGGGGCACTTATAGACATACTCCGTGCGCTTGTCGTTCTCTCTATGATACTCCTGATAGCTGCCGCAGGTAGCGCACTCGTTCATGGAGCCGGAGGTATCAATGACCAAGACAGCAGCGGCCTTCGCGTCGGTGGAGACCGTGTTATCGCGGGTGGTGACTTCCAAATTCACATTGAACAAGTTCTCCGTGCCGGTCGGCGTGAGGGTACGAGAGAGCTTGACCGCCCAATCGTTCTCTGTGCTGGAAGTACCGTCTGCCTTGAAGTAGGCAGTGCCGCCAGCATCCGTGATCTGCTTCGTCCGCTGGACAGACTGCTGGTCAGTCTCTTCGGCAAACGCTGTGATCTGCACCAGGCTCAGGCTCATGACCAGGGCCATCAGCAGCGACAGCAGCCGACGGGTGGGCAGGGGGCGGCGAGGGGCCACCCGCTTGCCGGTTTCGTGGTTTCTCATGTTAGCGTTCCTCCTTGCATTCTCTGCTTTCTCTCAGAGTTCCAAAAAGAAAGTTGGTAATTCCCGCGCGGAGATGCGCGGGATCCGGAAATTGGCGCGGCATTCCGCCGCAGATGGGTGTGCGAGACGACCGCCGTCCCTTCCGGCAGCCAAGGGTATTATACCACAGGCTGGATATGGATTTGGATATATTTTCCCATTTTCCTTTCAAATTTCCCCGAAAATATCCACCAAACTTTTCTGTCAATCTTTGTGCAGTCTGCCGGTTGACGGGTTTTCCCCGGTTTCGGCGGGGCTTCCGCATTGCTTTTTCCGGCAAAGCATGATATCCTTTTATCCTGAATTTCCACGGAAAAGGGGGAAACGGGGCCATGCGGCTGGAGATCCGGATGCTGGGGGAAATGAGCCTGCGGTGCGGGGAGCAGACCCTGCGGGAGAGCGACAACCGGGCGAGGAAGGTGTGGCTGCTGCTGGCGTATCTCGCCTGCCAGCGGGAGCGGGCGGTGAACCAGGAGGAGCTGATCGCCCTGCTGTGGGAGCGGGAGGAGCGCAGCAGCAATCCCGCCAACGCCCTGAAGACCATGCTGCACCGGCTGCGGGCCATGCTGGGCCAGCTGGAGGGGCTGGCGGGGGCCAAGGTGATTTTGCAGCGGAACGGCTGCTACCGCTGGAACCCGGAGATCGCCCTGGAGACGGACACGGAGCGCTTTGAGGCACTGTGCCGGGCGGGGCTCGCCGGGGAGGATCCCCGGGAGCAGCTGCCGCCCCTACGGGAGGCGCTGGCGCTCTATCAGGGAGACTTTTTGCAACGGACGAGCGGGAGCCACTGGGCCGGGGAACTGGGAGCCTACTACCACGGGCTGTGGATGGAGGCCGCCGGGGCGGCCATCCGGAGCATGGAGCAGGCCGAGCTCTGGGAGGAGTGCGCCGCCCTCTGCCGCAGCGCCAGCGGGCGGGAGCCCTATCACGAGGCGTTCTGGCTGCACCGGATGCGGGCCCTGCTGCGGCTCGACCGGGCCCAGGAGGCCGCCGAGCTCTATCAGCAGATGAGCGGGCCGCTGTTCGAGACCCTGGGGGTCGTCCCCAGCGAGGAGTGCCGCGCCCTCTACCGGGAGGCCCTGGAGCGCAGCGGCGGGCAGAGCATGAGCATCCAGCATCTGAAGGAGCAGCTGCAGGAGAGCCGCGTCGACGGGGCTATGGTATGCCAGTTTCAGTTCTTCCAGACCCTGTATCAGGCGGAGGCCCGGGGAGCGGCCCGCAGCGGCAGCGAGTGCCAGCTGTGCCTTGTGAGCGTCAGCGGCAGCGAGCGGGCCCTGAGCCGCAGGAGCCTGGAGACCTGCATGGAAAACCTGCAGGCGCTGGCGCGGGTCTCGCTGCGGCGGGGGGACGTGCTGTCCCGGTGCAGCGCGGCGCAGTACGCAGTGCTACTGCCCCGGGCCAGCGGCGAGAACGCCCGGAAGGTGTGCCAGCGGATCATCCGGGCCTTCCGGCGGCGGTACCCCCACTCCCCCGCCGTGCTGCGGTATGAAGTAACACAAGTCGAATGAAAGGCCGTGGGATGCCCTTTGGGCATCCCACGGCGCTTCATTCGAGAGGCACTCCGCTCCGTGCAGAGCTTGCCCGCCGTTGGCGGGCAAGCTCCACACTCCGCTCCGTGAGAAGTATTTTTTGCCACGTACAGAAGGTGAATTGCCCCGAAGGGGCAAGAGAAGCCACCCTGGGGTGCGCCGCGGCAAAAAATGATTTTGATTTTTTGCGGCGGAGCCGCAAACTCTGCGAGGCTTTTTTTGCGGAAAGGCCCGGCGCGCTTTGGGCGGCCGGGCCTTTTCTTAATTATCCATTATCAATTTTCAATTTTCAGGCGTCGGTGCGGCGGGCCTTGGACTGCTCCAGGGAACGGATCACGAAGAGGGTGCCCAGGAGGAGGGCCAGGGTGACGAGCCAGGTAATGTAGACGTTCTGGGCGAAGCCCGCCACGATGAAGCCCACGAAGCACACGGCGGCCACGGTGATGACGTAGGGGATCTGGGTGGCGACGTGATCCAGGTGGTTGCACTGGGCACCGGCGGAGGACATGATGGTGGTATCGGAGATGGGGGAGCAGTGGTCGCCCATGACGGCACCGGCGCAGCAGGCGGAGATGCCGATGATGAGCAGCTCGCTGGAGGCGGGGAAGATGGCGGTGACGATGGGGATCAGGATGCCGAAGGTGCCCCAGGAGGTGCCGGAGGCGAAGGCCAGGACGCAGGCCACCACGAAGATGACGGCGGGCAGCATGGCGTAGAGGAAGGAGGCCGCACCCTCCATGACATCGTGGACGTAGACGGCGGCGCCCAGGGAGGTGATGGTGGTCTTCAGGGAGACGGCCAGGGTCAGGATGATGATGGGGGAGATCATGGCCTGGAAGCCCTTGGGCACGCAGGCCATGGCGTCCTTGAAGGAGACCACCCGGCGGGCGACCAGGTAGATGACGGTGACGACCAGGGCGATGAGGCTGCCCCAGGGCAGGCCGATGAAGGCGTCGGTGTTGCCGAAGGCCGCGATGAAGTCGCCGGCGCAGTCGGTGCCGCCCCAGGCGTCGGTGCCGAAGAAGCCGCCCACGTAGAGCATACCGGCGGTGCAGGTGACGATGAGCACCAGGACGGGCAGGAGGAGGTCGATGACCCGGCCCCGGGCGCTGCCTTCCTCGGTCTCGGCGCCCTCCAGCATGGAGAGGTCGCCCTTGGCGGCCTTGGCCTCGAACTTGCGCATGGGGCCGTAGTCGAACTTCATGCAGGTGAGGGCGATGATGAAGGCGAAGGTCATCAGGGAGTAGAGGTTATAGGGGATGGCCCGGATGAAGAGCTGGATGCCGGTGATGCCGATGTCCAGGTCCTCCGCAGTGGAGGAGACGGCGGCGGCCCAGGAGGAGATGGGGGCGATCATGCAGATGGGAGCGGCGGTGGCATCGATGAGGTAGGCAAGCTTCGGCCGGGAGATCTGATGCCGGTCGGTGACGGAGCGCATGACGGAGCCCACGGTGAGGCAGTTGAAGTAGTCGTCGATGAAGATCAGCACGCCGAGAGCGAAGGTGGCCAGCTGGGCACCCACCCGGGTGTGGATGTTCTTCTCCGCCCAGCGGCCGAAGGCGGCGGAGCCGCCGGCGGCGTTGACCAGGGCCACGATGATGCC